>DASZBP010000028.1:0-26720 GCA_035943915.1 Gaiellaceae bacterium
CCGAAGTAGGAGTAGATCGTCACGACACCCGCGGCCCGGGCGCGGTAAACCTGCGCCGGCGAGAAGCCGTTCCCGGCGACGGGTTTCGCGACGACCACGGGCGTGCTCGTGCCCGCTGCACCGCCCTGGATCACGACAGTCTTCGTCGTGGCGCCGAGCCACCCGCCCGCCTTCGCAACGACCAGCACGAGCGCGGCGCCGGCGACCGCCCCGAACAGGCAAAGGAGTGCGGCGCCGCTCCGAGGCATCGGCGGACGATACCCTCAGTGCGCCGGGTCGAGCGTTTTCACGTGCAAACGGTCGGGCTCGCCCTCCCGGTCGGCCGCGAGAACCAGCGAGAATCGTGTCCAGGCCCCGGATGCGTCCAGCTCGAGCCGGCCGCCGAGCACGTCCGCCAGCTCGCGCGCGATCGCCAGCCCGAGCCCGCTGCCGGACGCTCTCGTGCCTTCGAGGCGGTAAAAGCGGTGGAACACCTGTTCCTGGGCCTCGGCGGGGATGCCGGGGCCGTCGTCGGCCACCGTGAGGACGGCACGACCGCCGTCGGTCGCGGCCTCGAGGCGCACGGTCGTCCCCGCCGGGGTATGCACGAGCGCGTTCTCGAGCAGCACCCGCCCGATCTGCAGAGCACGCTCCGCGTCGCCGAGCGCCGGCGCCGCCTCCGGGGCGGCAAGCTCGAGCGGATGCCCGGAAGCAGCCGCCCGCGGCCTGAACTCCTGCGCCAGCTCCCCGGCGATCTCCGCCAGGTCGATCGGCTCGCGGCTCACCCCGAGTCGCCCGGCGTCGATCCGCGAGAGGTCGAGCAGGTCGGTCGCGAGCCGGGTCAGGCGGTTGACCTGCTCGACCATCTGCGCGAGGAAGTCACGCCGGGTCGGCTCGTCCAGGTCCGGGTCCTCGAGCAGCTCGAGGTAGCCGCCGAGCGAGAAGAGCGGCGTCCGCAGCTCGTGCGACGCGTTCGCGATGAACTCGCCGCGGGCGCGGTCGAGCGTCGAGAGGCGCAGCCGCATGCGCTCGAAGGTGCGGGCGAGCTGGCCCAGCTCGTCTGAGCCGGTGTCGACCACCGCCTCGCCGAAATCCCCTGCGGCGATGCGGTCTGCAGCCGATTCGAGGCGCCGGATCCGCCGCGTGAACAGGCGCGCGCCGAGGTACCCGAGCAGCGCGGCGAAGAGCATGGCGGCGGCTCCCGCGAGCAAGACGCGGCGCCGGACGACCCCGATCGTCTCGAGCTGCTCGTCGAGCGGGGCCGCGAACATCGCGACCTCGCTCTGCGACTGGATCGGGAACGCGGCCTCGGCGAAGGTTCGCGCGCCGTGACGCGTGACGCCGCGGACGAGCGCGCCTTCGTGGATCGCCCGCAGTGCGACCGGGTCGTTGATCAGGTTGGTGTCGTCGGTCGTCAGATTCGAGTCGGCGAAGGGGCTCACGGTGTCGGTGAAGGGCGTGTACGTGAAGACCAGGGCGCGCACGTCGTACTGCTCGTGCATCGCCGCGGCCCAGTCGTCGACGGCCGGCGACGACGGGTCGTGCAGGTAGGCCATCCCGCTGCGCAGCTGGCCGGCCAGCGTCGACAGCTCCGCGTTCCGCAGGGACGAGCTGTAGAGCGGCACGACGATCACGTAGACGATCGCCAGCACCCCTGCGACCACGGCCAGGAGCGCCAGCGCGAGCTTCCCGCCGACGCTCCCGAACAGGTTCACCGGTCGGCGAAGCGGTAGCCGACGCCGCGCACGGTGAGGATGTACTCCGGCGTCCGCGGCTCCGTCTCGAGCTTCTCGCGAAGGTGGCGTACGTGGACGTCGATCGTCCGCGGGTCACGGTAGTCGGCGCTCTTCCAGAGGCTCTCGAGCAGCATCCGCCGGCTGAACACGCGCCCGGGGCTTGCGGCGAGCGTCCGCAGCAGCTCGAACTCGACGTAGGTCAGCTGCACGTCCTCGCCGCGCACCTCGACCGCCCGCCGGGCGAGGTCGATCAGCAGCCCGTCGCGCTCGATCCGCTCCCCGTCGGCGCTCGGCGCGGGCATGTTCCGGGCGCGCCGCAGCAGGGCGCGCACCCGCGAGCGGAACTCGCGGATCGAGAACGGCTTCGTGATGTAGTCGTCCGCTCCGAGCTCGAGGCCGATCACCTTGTCGAGCTCGTCGTCGCGGGCCGTGAGCATGATGATCGGCACCATGCTCGTTGCCCGCAGGCGCTTCGTGACCTCGAGCCCGTCGAGCCGCGGCAGCATGATGTCGAGCACCACGAGATCGACGTCGTGGGCCGCGAAGAGCTCGAGCGCCTGCTCGCCGTCGGCGGCCTGGACGACCGCGTACCCGTCCTTCTCGAGCGGGAACGCAAGCAGCTTGCGAACGGCGTCCTCGTCGTCGACGAGCAGGATCGTGGGCGGAGTGGATTCGGTCATCGCCGGGTCCTGCCTGCAGCGGGTTCCTACTATAGCCCTGGCATGACGGCGACCCGGCGTTCGCGGCCGCGCCGCGGGTCGCTCGAGCGGCCCCTCAACGCGCGGCTCTACCGGAGCACGTTCCTCGTGCTCTCACTCCCCCTGCTCGTGCTCGCGTTCAGCGTCGTGCGCGTCGGCTCGCTGCCGCTGCCGCAGCTGCCGCCCGCGTTCGACGCGAACGGCGCGCGCGCGCTCGCCGTCGACCTGTCGACCCGCTACCCCGACCGCACGCCCGGCAGCGCCGGCGCGCTGCAGGCCGGCCAGTGGTTCCGCGACCAGATGCGCCTGTACGGCCTGCCGGTCGCGGCCGACCGCTGGACGGAGCACGTGCCGGGCCTCGGCCGCGTGCAGCTGCAGAACCTCTGGGCGGTGGCGGCAGGCCAGTCGAACGACGCGATCGTGCTGGTCGCGCACCGCGACGACAACGGCGCCGGCCCGGGTGCCAATGACGACGCATCCGGGACCGCGGCGCTGATCGAGCTCGCGCGCGGCTTCGCGCACCCGGACACGATCGGTGCGCAGCCGGTGCGCAGCGCGCACACGCTCGTCTTCCTCTCGACGGACGGCGGCGCGTTCGGCGGGCTCGGCGCCGAGCGTTTCGTCGAGCGGCTTCCGTTCCACGTCGTCGCGACGATCAACCTCGACGCGGTTGCAGGATCAGGGCCGGCGCGTGTTGTCATAACAGGCGACACACCGAGGTCGCCTGCGGCGGCGCTCGTCGAGACCGCGGCGAAGCGCATCCTCGAGCAGACCGGGACGCCGGTGCGGCGGGCCGGTTTCTTCGATCAGCTCGTCGACCTCGGCTTCCCCTTCACGCTCTACGAGCAGGGACCGTTCGTCGCGCACGGCATTCCCGCCGTGACGATCACGACGGCGGGCGAGCGGCCGCCGAATGCGTTCCGCGACCGCACGCTGTCGACCGCGCGCCTCGCGCAGCTCGGCCGCGCGACGCAGCAGCTGCTCGGGTCGCTCGACCAGGGGCTCGAGCTCGCGCAGGGCACGACGAGCTACGTGTGGGCCGGTGACCGCATCGTTCGCGGCTGGGCGATCGAGCTGCTGCTCGCTGCGCTGCTCGTGCCGTTCGCAGTCGCTGCGATCGACCTGTTCGCGCACTGCCGCCGTCGCCGCATCGCGCTGCTGCCCGCGCTGCGCTCGTTGCGGAGCAGGCTGTGGTTCTGGGCGTTCGTCGGCGCGGCGTTCTACGTCTTCGGCTTCCTCGGCGCGTGGCCGTCGGGCATCGCGCGGCCGCCGAGCCCGGCGTCGCCGACTGCCGGCGACTGGCCGGTGCTCGCGCTGATCGCGTACCTCCTGATCGTCGGCGTCGGCTGGTTCGTCGCGCGTCACCGCCTCGTGCCGCGGCGCGCCGTCACGACCGAGGAGCGCCTCGCCGGCGAGACGGCGGCGCTACTCGGCCTGCTCGTCGTTGCGTTGCTCGTCTTGGCAACAAACCCCTTCGCCTTGCTCTTTGCGCTGCCGGCGCTGCACCTCTGGCTCTGGCTGCCGCAGGCGCGCATGGGGGCGGGGCCCGCCCGCTGGCTCGTGCTGCTGGCCGGCCTCGTCGGCCCAGCGCTCGTCCCGCTGTCGCTCGCGCTCCGCTTCGGCCTCGGCTTCGACGCCCCGTGGTACCTGCTCGAGCTGGTCTCCATCGGCTACGTGCACGTGCCGGCCGTGGTCGTCGCACTGGGCGGCGCCGCCTGTGCCGCGCAGCTGGCGGCGGTCGCTGCCGGCCGCTACATGCCGTACCCGACGCGGCACGAACGCCCGGCGCGCGGGCCGCTCCGGGAGCTCGTCCGCACCGTCGTCCTCGCGGTCCGCGCCCGCCGGCGCGTAACCGAGGAACGGCGCCGCGCGTTCGGTAGCTAGGGATGAGACGGTCGGCTCGGCTACTGGGGACCCTGCTCCTCGTCGCAGGCACGCTCACGCTTGCGTGGGTCGTGCTCGTCTGGCGCTGGCAGGACCCGTTCACGGCGCTCTACACGCACTTCCAGCAGGCCCACCTCTCGCACGAGTACAACACGCGCGCCGCGGCGTTCCACCCGAAGGCGATCAAGAAGCACGACCTGGCGAGCGAGGTGGCGAGCATGAAGGCCGACGCGCACGCGTACGCGCGCACGCTGCGCACCGGCGACCCTGTCGGCCGCATCACGATCGGGCGCATCGGCCTGAAGATGGTCGTCGTCCAGGGCACCGACCACAACTCGTTGAAGAAGGGCCCCGGCCACTACATCGACAGCGGCCTACCGGGCGGCGGCGGCCTGATCTACGTCGCGGGTCACCGCACGACGTACCTCGCGCCGTTCTCGGACATCAACAACATCCGGGTCGGCGACTACATCAAGCTTCAGGTCCCGTACGGCACGTTCACGTATCGCGTGACGCGCCATTACGTCGTCGCGGACACCGACCTCGACGTGCTGAAGAACCACGGCAAGGAGATTCTGCGGCTGCAGGCTTGCCACCCGCGCTTCTTCGCGACGCACCGCTATCTCGTCGACGCCAAGCTCGTGAGCATGGTGCCGGCCGGCGTCACACCTGCAGCCAGCTGACGTGAGCGCCGCGTTCCAGCTCGCCGTCCCCACGGGGGACGTGCACGAGTGCGTTGGCCGCTGCCGCGCGCACGATCATGTGCGACTCCTGCCCGGAGAGCGGCTCGAGCTCGTCGCCGTTCGCAACCGCGCGCATGAGGTCGTCGCGCGCAGGGTTGCGCGTCACGGCGCGCGCGAGGCGGCCGGAGAGGTAGTGCGGCCCGGGATCCGCGGCGCCTTGCAACGCGGCGAGCGCCGGGCGGACGAACAGCTCGAAGCCGACCAGCGTCGACACAGGATTGCCCGGCAGCCCGAAGACGAGCGTCGTGCCGCGCACGCCGAAGAACAGCGGCTTGCCGGGACGCACGGCCACTCCCCAGAACACCTCCTCGACGCC
Organism: Gaiellaceae bacterium; assembly: GCA_035943915.1. Classification (GTDB taxonomy): domain Bacteria; phylum Actinomycetota; class Thermoleophilia; order Gaiellales; family Gaiellaceae; genus PALSA-600. The sequence continues at coordinate 5,357 of DASZBP010000028.1, forward strand.
GAGCTCGGCGAGCAGGGTGCGCACGAGATCGTGTGGACCGACCGACACGCCGCCCGAGGTGAGCAGGACGTCCGCCTCCAGCGCCTGCTCGAGCGCGGCGCGCAGCGTGGCTTCGTCGTCGACCGCAGGCTTGCGCACGTCGGCAACCGCGCCGGCGCTCTCCAGCTGCGCGGCGAGCAGAACGCTGTTCGACTCGTAGATCTGGCCGGGAGCTAGCTCTGTGCCCGGCGGGCGCAGCTCGCTGCCGGTGGGGAGCACGACCGCGCGAGGCCGCCGCGCACACTCGACTGCCGCGACACCCGCAGCGGCGAGGGCGCCGAGCTGCGAAGGGCCGAGGACCAGACCGGCGTCCGCGACGACGTCGCCGCGGCGGGTGTCTCCGCCGCGCGGCCTGACGCTCGCACCCTGCTCGACACCTTCGGCCTCGATCTCGCCGCCCTGGACGGTCACCCTCTCCACCGGCACGACGGCGTCGGCGCCTGCGGGGACGACCGCACCCGTGGAGATCTCGATCGCCTCACCCGGCTGCAGCTCGACCCCCGCGGGATGGCCGGCCGCGGAGTGGCCGGAGATGCGCAGCCGACCGGGCGTGTCCGCGGCACGCACTGCGTACCCGTCCATCGCCGAGCTGTCGAAGGGCGGCAGGTCGGAGACCGCATGCGCCGGCGCCGCGAGGACACGTCCGCGGGCGTCCCGCACGTCGATGCTCTCGGCGGGAGGCCGCGGGCAGCGGGCGAGGACGTCGGCGAGCGCCGCTTCGATGGTGCGAAGTCCGCTCACGAGGGCATCACCATAATCGCGTCATGACGGACGAGGTGATCGCAGGGAGGTACAAGCTGCTCGAGCCGCTCGGCCGCGGCTCGATGAGCGCCGTCTGGCGCGCCCACGACGACGAGCTCGATCGCGACGTCGCGATCAAGACACTGGCGCCGACCGCCGACCGCGACCGCTTCCAGCGCGAGGCGCGTGCCGTCGCGGCGCTCGCGCACCCGAACATCTGCAACCTCTACGACTACGGCGAGTCGGACGGCCGCCCGTATATGGTGCTCGAGTACCTCTCCGGTGGGACGCTCGAGGACCGGCTGAAGAGCGGCAAGCCGCTGCCCGACGAAGAGACGGAGCGGTACGCAACGGCGATCGCGGCCGGCCTCGCACACGCGCACAACCACGGCGTCGTGCATCGCGACCTGAAGCCGGCGAACGTGCTCTTCGACAGCGAGGACCGCGCGAAGATCGCTGACTTCGGCATCGCGAGCATGGGCGACGCGGGAACGCTGACCGAAGCCGGCACGGTGCTCGGCACCGCCGCGTACATCTCGCCGGAACAGGCCTCGGGGCTCCCGGCGACGGCGGCGAGCGACGTCTACTCGTTCGGCGTGATGCTCTTCCGGATGCTGACGGGCGTGCTGCCGTTCATCTCGTCGAACGCGATGGAGCTCGTGCGGATGAACCGCGACGACCCGCCGCCGGCCGTCGCCGATCGCCGCGCGAACGCTCCTGCGGGCCTTGCGTGGACTGCGGATGCGTCGCTCGCGAAGGATCCGCTCGCGCGGCCCGCGGACGGCGCGGCACTCGTGGCGGCGCTGCGGGACGACGGCGGGACTGCGGCGACGATGCTGATCCCCGCGGCCGCGATGGCCGGCGCAGCGACGGAGGTGCGCTCCGCGCCGCCCGCCCGCCGGCGCCCGCTGCTCCCCGTGCTGATCGTGCTCGCGCTCGTGCTCCTGCTCGGAGGCGCGGCCCTCGCGCTCGCGTTGAGCAACCGCAGCGGAGGCGACAGCGGCAACGCGCCGCCGGCGAGCGGCCCGAACATCAGCCTGCCGAACGTGCCGACGCTGTCGACGTCGAAGGGCTCGACGTCGGTTGCGAGCACGACGAGCCCGTCGACCACAGCGCCGACGACCACGGCCGCGACGACGACCGCGCAGACGACCACCGCGCACACCGCGACCGCGCACACGACTACCGCGCACACCACGACCGCGCACACCACCACGGCCGCGCCCCCGACGACAACGTTCGACACGACGACCGCGGCCACGACGACAGACACGACGTTCACGGACACGACGGCGACGACGACAACGACGGCGACGCCCGCGTCGTCGGACCAGGTGACGACGGCTTCGGGCCCCTAGCTAGGGAGTCGGGATCTGGCCGCTCGTCGTGGTGGGCGGCGGCGGCTCGGTGGTGGTCGTCGGTGGTGGCGATGCTTCCGTCGTCGTGGGGGGCGGCGGCGGGGGAGGCGTGGTCTTCTTCGTCGTCGCCGGGGCCGGCGTGGTCTTCGTCGAATGCGTCGTCGGTGCAGGCTGCGTGGACGCGGGGCTCGTCGTCGCCGCGCTGCTCGTGACCGACGTCGTCGTGTAGGTCGGCACGTATCCGAGCGAGCCGTAGTAGCCCTTCTGGAAGTAGCGATACGCCGGGTAGTGCTTGGGCAGCGAGAACGCCTCGGCCGGGCGATGCCAAAGGGCTCCCGCCATGTACGTGTGCCAGATCGGCACGGCGTAGGTCGCGCCTTGCACCGACACCCCGTGCACGTCGAGCATCGGGATCTCGCCGGCCTGGTAGCCCATCCACACGACGGTCGCGAGCTGCTTCGTGTACCCGTCGAACCATGCATCGGCGTGGTTCTCCGTCGTGCCTGTCTTGCCGGCGTTCGGGTGAATGCCGTCGCTCGACCCGGCGCCGGTCCCGTAGAGCGCGTTCTGCGAAAGCACGTCGGTGACCTTCCACGCGACGCCGTCGGAGATCACCCGACGGGTCTGCGGCTTCGACCACGTCTTGTCGACCTTGCCGTTGGCGAGCACGACCTTCGTGATCGCGCGCGGCTTCGCGTAGATGCCCATCGCCGGGAAGGTGGCGTAGGCGGCCGCCATGTCGAGCGGCGACACCGACAGCGATCCGAGGCCGATCGACGCGACGGGTTTGTCGGGCGACATCCGCACGCCGAGACGGTGCGCCATGTTCCACACGTACTGCGGGCCGACGTCGAGGGTCAGCTGGGCGTAGATCGTGTTGTCGGACTGCAGCGTCGCGCGCGTGATCGACTCGCTGCCCGCGTACGAGTTCTCGTACGTGTGCACGTCCCACGGCGTGATCGTCGAGCACCACGGGCCAACGGTGCACGTGAACGGCGCCGACGTGTAATACGTCGCGTCGGGATCGACGCCCCTCTCGATCGCGGATGCGAGCACGAATGTCTTGAACGTCGAGCCCGCCTGGCGCAGCGACTGCGCGGCGAGGTTGAACTGGTTGCCCTTCTTGCGCACGAGCGCGGTCATCGCGCGGATCTCCCCGGTGCCGGGCTGCACCGACACGAGCGCCGCAGCGGGATCCGTGCTGTACGGCAGCTCCGTGCGCATCGCCTTCAACGCAAGCCGCTGCAGCCGCGGATCGATCGTCGTGTAGACCTTGAGCCCGCCTTCGCGCACGGTGTTCGCCCCGTACTGCTGCTCGAGCTGGTCGATGACGTACGAGAAGAAGTACGGCTCGCGGATGCTCGAGTAGATGCTGCCCGGCTTGAGGTCGAGCGACCGCTGCGTGACGGCATCCTCGTACTGCGACGCGGTGATGTCGCCGTTGACGAGCATCGCGTGCAGCACCTCGTTCCGGCGTGCCATTGCAGCAGTCGGATTGTGGATGGGGTCGTAGATCGACGGCGCCTGAGGCAGGCCGGCGAGCAGTGCCGCCTGCACGATCGACAGCTGGCTCGCGCGCTCGGAGAAGTACGTCTGCGCCGCGGCCTCGATGCCGTACGCGTGGTTCCCGTAGTAGACGGTGTTGACGTACTCGTTGAGGATCTTCTGCTTCGACCACTTGTTCGCGAGCTTGATCGCGAGGCACGCCTCTTTGATCTTGCGGTTGAAGGTGCGCTCCTGGCCGGTGTAGAGGTTGCGCACGAGCTGCTGCGTGATCGTCGAGCCACCCTGCAGCACCTTGCCGGCGGTGACGTCCGCCCACGCGGCGCGCGCGATGCCGAGGTAGTCGACGCCGCCGTGCTGGTAGAAGCGGCGGTCCTCGATCGCCACCGTCGCCTTGGGCAGCCACGGCGCGATCTGGCTCATGGTGACCGGCTCGCGGTTGCGCTCCGCCGGGATCGAGCCGAGCACGGAGCCGTCGCGCGCGTAGACGAACGAGTTCGACCCGATGTTCACGGCACGCAGCGCGTTGAGGTCGCAGCCGGCGGACAGGGCAACCCCTGCGCCGACGCCGACCACGACGACCATCAGCACGAGCACGCCGACGAGGCCGCCGATCACCAGCCCGGTGCGGCGGCGACGCCGGATGCGGTCCGTGCGCTTGCGCTTCCGCAGGTTGTGGCGGTGGAAGAAGTCGTGGTCGGCCCGGCGGGTCACAGCCCCAGGATGCCCTGTTTCTTCAGTTGCTCGGCGACCGCAAGGCGCAGGTCGCTCTTGGCCGCCTCCGCCTGGCCCTCACCCGGGATCCACTTGCGGACGGTGAAGGTGGCCTTGTCGCCGATGTCCGTGAGGAACGCCTCGTCGCCGGCCTCCCGGAAGGACGCGAGCACAGCCCCGAGATCGGCCGACCCGGGCACGACCACGGAGATCTCCGCCAGCGTCTCGGTGGCGCGGATCGTCGAATTCCGGATCGAGTTCGAGGCGAGCTTCTGGTTCGGGACGACGAGCCGGTCGTTGTCGCGCGTGCGGATCCACGTATAGGTGAGGCCGATCTCCTCGACGACGCCCTGCGTGCCTTCGACCTCCACCTCGTCGCCGATGCGGAGCGGCTGCGACAGGGCGATCAGGATTCCCGCCACGGCATTGCCGATGACGTTCTGGCTGGCGAACCCGATGACGAGACCGACGACCGCGGACGACGCGAGCACGCCGCCGGCGACCGCGCGCACCTGCGGGATCACGAGCAGCGCCGACATGACGCCGACGAAGACCACGGACGCGAACACGGTGCGGCGCAGCACGCGGTAGCGGGTCATCGCGCCGGCGTGCAGCTGCTTGCGGCTCATGCGCAGGTCGATCACCTTCGCGATCAGCGACGCGACGATGATCATCGCCACGGCAATCGCGATTCGCTGCCAGAACGCGGACATACAGCCTCTATTCGCCCCAGTCGATCGGTCTCCGGCCCGCGAACCCGTCCGCGAGCCCATGCCAGAACTCGACGGTCTCTTCCCCGACGCACCAGCAGAGCAACACGAGCTCGCCGCCACGGTCGGATGGGAAGTCGAGGAGGCCGATGTCCGGATCCTTGATGACCACGCCGAGATCGTGCAGCCGGTCGACGCACGCGGCGGACGCCTCGGCCAGGCTGCGGAGCTCGTCCTGCGCGGCGTTCAGGTCGTTCCCCGCGTGACCGCCGCCGTTGCCGCCGATCGCGGTGACCAACTCGCGCTGCTGCCCGTCGAGAGCGCGCATGCGACCGCGCAGGGCGACAAGGCGCTCGGCGGCCTCGCGCACCTCGGGAAGGGCGCTGTTAGCCTCGGCCGGAGTGAACATGCGATCGGGCACGGCGCCGACACATCGTAGGGACGAAACGGCGCGGCTCGCATTGTGGCTCGCCCTGATCGGCCTCCTGATCCTCGTCGCCTACGCGAGCAGGGCGAGCGGCGGCAAGCCGGATCCCCAGGTGCTCTACGAATGGTCGACCGCGGCCGGCGGCCTGATCCAGGACGCGATCGTGCTCGCGATCGTGCTCGCGATCACCCGGCCGAAGTGGTGGCTGCTCGCGCTGCGCCGGCCGCAAGGGCTTGGCCGCATCGCCGGCTACGCCGTCGTCGTGATCGTCGGGATCTACGTGTTCGAGGGGATCTACAGCGCGCTCACGCATCCCGGGAACGAGCAGGGCCTGACCCCCTCGCACTGGGAGCCGGCGCACGCGGCGGCGTACGTCGTCAACGCGATCGTCATCTGCACGTGGGTGCCGTTCGTCGAGGAGCTGACGTACCGCGGGCTCGGCTACTCGGTGCTCGAGCGCTTCGGCCGCTGGCCGGCGATCGTCGGCGTCGGCGTCCTCTTCGGGCTGTCACACGGCCTGCTGGTGTCGCTGCCGGTCCTGATCGTCTTCGGCGCCGCGCTCGCCTGGATCCGCTCGGAGACGGGGAGCGTAGTCCCGGGCATGTTCCTTCACGGAGCCTTCAACCTGGTCGCACTGGTCGTCGCGGTGATTCACTAGCGCCATGGACGCCAACGACGACCCGTTCGTTCAGGACACGCGCGAGCGGCTGAGCGCGCTCGACCGCTCGATCTTCGACGCGGTGAACCGGCGGCTCGAGCTTGTCGCGCGCCTGAGGCAGCACAAGGCCGAGCGCGGCTATTCGTTCCTCGACCCGAGGCGGGAGCAGCAGATGGTCGACGACGCGGTCGCGGCGAACCGGGGGCCGCTGTCGGCCGACGGGCTGCGCCGGCTCTATGCGGAGCTGCTCGAGCTCACCAAGCGCGAGCTTCCCTAACTCTCGTCGTCTTCCTCGTCCTCGTCTTCCTCGGGCTCCACCTCGGCGAAATCCTCCGCCGACACGTGGTCGAGGAAGCTGCGGAACTCGGAGACGATCTCCTCTTCGTTGACCTCGTCGCCTTCCATCTCGATTGCCGACTCCTCGATGACGTCGTCTGCAGCGTAGATGGGCGCGCGGGCGCGCACCGCGATCGCGATCGCGTCGGAGGAGCGCGAATCGATGTCGATCTCGTTCCCGTTCTGCGCAACGGTGATCGACGCATGGAAGGTGTTGTCGCGCAGCTCGGTCACGGTGACGCGCACCACGTCGACATCGAGCTCGCCGAGGATGTTCACGAGCAAGTCGTGCGTGAGCGGCCGTGGCGCGTCCGTCCCCTGCAGCTTCATCAGGATCGCGGCAGCCTCCGGGTGCCCGATCCAGATCGGCAGGTACCGGTTCCCCTCCGCCGTCTTGAGCAGGACGATCGGCTGTTTGCCGACGAGGTCGAACGAGACCCCGTAGATCGACATCTCGACCATCTGCTTCAAGATTATCGCCGCCCTTCGGGACAAACGCGAGGCTACAATCCGGCCCGCGCGGGCGATTAGCTCAGTTGGTTAGAGCGCCGCTCTGATAAGGCGGAGGTCCCTGGTTCGAATCCAGGATCGCCCATTACGTCCGACTAGCTGCGCGGGTCGGACTGTTCCGCGATCTGCTCGGGGATCTCGTGGATCTTTTCCACGAAGTGGTAGCCCTCGTGCTCCTCGATCACCGTCTCGAACTCGGGCTCGACATGGCCGGGCGAGATGATGAAGCGGCGCGGGTCCTTGCGCACGCGCTCGTAGTCGTCGAGGGAGATCTTCACGCGCTCGACGCACTGCGCGCTCCCGCACTCGCACACGACCTCCATGTCCTCCGGCCCTTTCAGCCGGCGGTTCAGCGACTCGATCTGCTCGTTGACGGCGCGGAACAGCGCCTCGTTGACTCCGACCGTGCGTGCGCGCTGTTCGTCCATCAGGCCAGCTCCTCTGCGATCTCGCCGGCGACGCCGGTCTTCTCCACGACGATGTAGCTCCCGTGCATCTCGATGAGCGTGCCGACATCGTCGCGATGGCCGGCTGCGTGCAGGAACCGCCGCGGGTGGCGGCGGACGGCAGAGTACTCCGCAAGGTCGATCAGGAGCACCTGCGTGCAGGCCTCCTCGGCGCATTCGCAGATGAACGGCACGGCGCGCTCGTCGACGCCAATCTCGCCGGCGGCCTTGACGATCCGTTCGTTCGCGTCGCGGAACGTCGACTGGTTGCGCGCGAAGCGCTCGGCGGTCAGCCTGTCCAAGGAGGGCGTACCTGCGTCTGGGCGACAGCCCGGCGCTCGTCCCGCGTGCGCCGTTGCGCAACGGCGATCGCGGCGGCCGCCTCCCGCCCGCGACGGTCGATTTCACCATCCAGCTCGCGCATCCGCTCGCGCAGCTCCGTCGTCTTCTGCTCGGCGTCCGCGTGCACGGCGCCTCCGAGCTCGTACTGCACGTGCGAGCGCTCACGCGCGAGCCTCATCGCCTCGAGCCGCAGCTTCGCCGCGCGGCGACCTGCCGACGTCCACGAGACGACGGTCGTGCGCGTGAAGCCGGCCACCGCGAGCGAGCGGTCGATCGCGGCCGCAGCGGCGCGATCGAGTGACGACGACCTCCGCCGCCGCGCCTGCTCGACGAACAGCGCAGCCAGGAAGAGCCCGGCGACGATCAACAGCAGGCCGACGGCAACCGCGTCGGCCGCCAGCAGCGCAACGCCGGCGAGGAGCGAGACCGCGGCAAGGACGCCCACGAGCACATGCGGCGTCACACCGAAGTACTTCGGCTGCACCCGTTCGTACGCGGGCGGCGTCGCCGGCATGACCGGCACCTCGAATTCGTCTGTGTCGGCGTTCTCGCGCATCAGTGATAGGAGCTCGTGGCGCGCACGTAGTCGGCCACGGCGTTCAGGAAGCGCGCGTCGGACGCGAGCTCCGTCAGGGCTTCCTTCGTCTCGTTGTCGATCTCGTCGTCTCGCTCGAGCTCGTTCAGGAACGGCGCGAGCCGGCCGTGTTGCGACATCTCTGCCATGCGAAGGCAGAGAGCGCAGGTCTCCTCGTCCTGCGAGATCGCTTCAAGGGACTCGATGTCCTCAAGCCAAAGGCCGTGCACACAGGTTCAACGAACCTGTCCGGGTTGGAGTTACGCGAGGCGCTCGAGCGCTTCGGCGAGCTCTTCGAGCTGCACCGCGTCAAGCGGCACCGTGATCCCGGCCCGGCCGACCTTGGCCTCGAAGCCGGTCACGCGCCGGAACGCGTCCTTGACGCGGCTCGCCAGCACGGGGTCGACGGTCGTCGTCTTGCGCTCGCGCGTCCGCGCACCCGACCAGCGGGCGGCGCGCTCGGCGGCGCGCACCGACATCCCCTCGGCGACGATCCGCTTCGCGAGCTTGCGGCGGCCGGCGTCGTCGGGGATCGAGAGCACCGCGCGTGCATGGCCCTCGGTCAGCTCGTTCCGGCCGATCATCGCCAGGATGTCGTCGGAGAGCTCGAGCAGGCGGATCCGGTTGGAGACAGTCGGCTTCGAGCGGCCGACGCGATCGGCGACCTCGCCGAGCGACAGCCCGAACTCGTCGATCAGCACGGCGTACGCGCGCGCTTCCTCGATCGCCGACAGGTCCTCGCGCGCGACGTTCTCGACGAGACCGAGGAGGAGCGTGTCGCGGTCGTCGGCGTCGCGCACGACGGCGGGCACGGTCGCAAGCTGCGCTTCGCGCGCTGCGCGCCAGCGGCGCTCGCCGGCGATCAGCTCGTAGCCACCCTCGAGGCGCGGGCGGACGACGACGGGCTGCACGAGCCCTTGCGCGCGGATCGACTCGGCCAGGCCGGAGACGGACTCGCCGTCGAAGCGCTTGCGCGGCTGCTTCGGGTTCGCGTGGATCTCGTCGACCGGCAGGTGGGCGAGCTCCGACTGGGCGCCGCCGATCAGGACCTCGAAGCCTCTTCCCAGGCCGCGACGTGCGTTACCGGCGCTCGACAAGCTCCATCGCCACCTTCCAGTAGGCCTCGGCGCCGCGCGAGCGCCGGTCGTAGTGCGTGACCGGGAGGCCGTGGCTCGGCGCCTCGGCGACCCGCACGGAACGGGGGACGACCGCGTCGAAGACGAGAGCCCCGAAGTGCTTGCGCACTTCCGCCTCGACGTCGGCCGAGAGCTTCGTGCGGCCGTCGGTCATCGTCAGCAGCACGCCGGCGATCGCGAGGCGCGGGTTGAGCCGCGTCTTGATCATGTTGATCGACTGCACGAGCTGCGCGAGCCCCTCGAGCGCGTAGTACTCGGTCTGCACCGGGACGATCACGCGGTCGGCCGCGGCAAGGGCGTTGACGGTGAGCGGGCCGAGCGACGGCGGGCAGTCGAGCAGCACGAAGTCGAAGTCCTCGGTGTTCGCGAGCGTCTCCGCGAGGAACCGCTCGCCGTCGTCGCGCCGCGACAGCTCGACCGCGGCACCCGCCAGCTCCGGCCGCGAGGGGACGAGGAAGAGATTCGCGAACTGCGTCGGCTTCGCGAGCTCCGCGAGGGATGCGCCGTCGAGCAGGTCGTACGACGACGTGCCGTTGGCGCGCATGCCGAGACCCGACGTCGCGTTCGCCTGCGGGTCGAGGTCGACGACGACGGCCTTCTCGCCGGCCTCCGCGAGGCAGGCAGCGAGGTTGATCGCCGTGGTCGTCTTGCCGACGCCGCCCTTCTGGTTCGCAAAGGCGTAGATCCGGCCAGCCATCAGTGGCCCAATCTAGCCCTCGCGCCGGACTACGCCAGTGGGCGCTTTTTCGCAATTCCCGGTCTACGCGGGAAGCCGTGCGGCGTCGGCCCGGTCTTGCGGAGGACGAGGAACCCGTCCGGCGCATCGACGAGCTCGCCGGCAACCTGCTCCGCGACGCGTGCCACGCGTTCGCGCTCCGCCGACGGGCCGACCCAGAGCACGACTGCGCCGCCCTCGCGGACGAGCGGCAGGCACCATTCGGCCGCGGTCGGCGGGTGCGCGAGCGCCTTCGCGACGGCGACGCCGGCCCAGTCCGTCTCCTGCTCCTCGGCGCGGCCCCAGACGACGCGCGCGTTCGGCGGCGCCCACTCCTCGAGGAACGCGCACTTGCGCCGCTCGGCTTCGAGCAGCACGACCTCTCTGTCGGGCAGGGACAGCGCAAGCGGGATGCCGGGCGCGCCTCCGCCGGAGCCGACGTCGACGATAGGCCCGTCGTGCGCGCGAACGAGCGCGAGTCCGCGGAGCGAGTCGTCCAGCAGCACCGCGCGCGCGGCGTCGCCCGCGAGCGCCGTCAGTCCCGGCGTCGCGACGACAGCCGCGAGCCAGGCGTCAAGCGTCAGCGTCTTGCGCGACGACGACGTAGCGGTTCGGCTCCGTGCCCTCGCTCGACGTGCTCACGCCGGCGACCTCTTTCAGGCGCTCGTGCACGACCTTGCGCTCGACCGCGGTCATCGGGTCGAGCGAGACGCGCTCGCCGCGCAATGCACGCTCCGCGCTCTGCATCGCGATGCTCTCGAGCGTCGCGCGCCTACGCTCGCGATACCCCGACGCGTCGACCGTCACCGGCTTCTCCGACCCGCCGCGCCACATGATCGCGTTGACGATGTGCTGCACCGCATCGATCGTCTGGCCGTGCCTGCCGATCAGCAGGCCAGCGTCGCCACCCGTGCACATGACGAGCACCTCGTCGTCCTTCTCCTCGACGGCGATCGCTGCGCCGGCGCCGATCGCGCCGACGATGCGCTCGACGATGCCGCGCACGCGGGCCTCGAGCTCGCTCTCGTCAGTGCGCGGCTCCGACGAGGGCGCAGCACTCGCGTCGGCCGACGCGACGACGCGCGCCGGCGTGTAGCCCACGCCGAGCAAGCCGCGCTCACCCTCGGACACGACCTGGAAGCGAACGCTCGCCTTGTCGAGCCCGGGCGTCATCCGCTCGAGGTCGCGCAGCGCCTTCCACTTCGCCTCACCGACGGTCTCCCCAGTCGCTTCCACGGAGACCTCACCCGTTCCGGCGCCGGCAAAGCCGGCGCCTGCACTACTGGCCGGCTCCGGCGAGCCTACGCCGGTGTCGCTCACTTGCGCGAGCCGCCCTTCTTGCGGCGCACGACGCGCGGCTGCGCGGACTGCTTCGGCTTCGTCTTCGCCTTCTCGACCGCGGCGGGCGCGGGGGCCGGCGACGGCTTCGGGCGAGGCTGGCCGAGGCGTCCGAACGACGGCGCCGGTGTCTTCGGCACCAGCCGCCGCGTCACGAGGCCCTGGCCGACCGTCCACAGGTTCGTCGTCACCCAGTAGAGCGTGAGCCCGGTCGGGAAGCGCGCGATCACCGTGATGAAGAACACGGGGACGACCATCATGATGTTGCGCTGCATCTTGTCCATCGTCGTGCCCATGAAGTACGTCGACGCCATCTGCGAGCCCGCGTAGATCGCCAGCAGCAGGTAGCCCGACCAGTGCGACGTCGCGTGCTGGTCGAGATGCACGACCGACAGCCACGAGCCGGTGATGTGGTGCGAGAAGTGCTTGAGCGTGAGGTACAGCGCGAAGAACACCGGCAGCTGCGCGAGGAGTGGCAGGCACGACGCAGCCGGGTTGATGTGGTTCTCCTTGTAGAACTTCATCAGCTCTTCGTTGAGCTTCTGCTTGTCGCCCTTGTACTTCTGCTGGATCGCCTTCATCTCCGGCGCGTGCTTCTGCAGCGCCTGCATCGAATGGATCTGCCGCACCGTCAGGGGCACGAGGCAGATGCGCACGACGATCGTCACGGCGATGATCGACCACGCCCACGGCAGCCCGATCGTCGCGTGGAAGAAGTCGAGGATCGACTTCATGACGTTCTCGAGCGGCTGCAGGATCGAGCTGATCGAGGCGAGCGGCATCACGGGTAGTCCACTCCGCCCATCGACCACGGGTTGCAGCGGAGCAGCCGCCAGGCGGCCTTCGCCGCACCCTTGAGAATGCCGTCCTTGCGGATCGCGAGCACCGCGTACTCGGAGCAGCTCGGGTGGTACTTGCAGGTGTTCGCGGGCAGCAGCCGCGAGACCGTCAGCTGGTACAGGCGAATCGGCGCGACCGCGATCTCTCTCATGCGGCCACCTTGCCCAAGACCTCGTCGAGGCGCTCGGCGAGCCAGTCGAAGCCGTTCGCCTCGACCGCCTCGGGCAGCCCCTTGCGCACCTTCAGGACGTAGTCGTTCGTCGCCGGCAGCGCGTCGACGCGCTGCCCGAAGAGCTCGCGCAGCTGCCGCTTGATGCGGTTCCGGACGACGGCGTTTCCGACCTCCTTCGGCACGGCAAGGCCGAGCCGGGGCGCGCCGATCGTCTCGTCCCGCGCCAGGCAGAGGACGGTCAGGAATCGGGTCGAGACGGACCGGCCGCGCCGGTAGACCTCGTCGAAGTCCCGAGAGCGAGAAAGCCGGTTCCGCCGCTGCACGCCGCTACGCCGACAGGCGCTTGCGGCCCTTTGCGCGGCGCCGCTTGAGGATGAGGCGGCCGGCACGTGTCTGCATGCGATTGCGGAAGCCGTGCTTCCGCTTACGCCGGCGCACGTTCGGCTGGTAGGTCCGTTTCACCTGAGAAGTCCGTTCCGAAAGAGGGGAAAAGCCGACGAGAGCCGGCCGCGGGGCAGTATAGACGGACCGATTGCGCATCCCGTTGTCCACAGGCTCCGAGGCGGGGAAAAGCCGTGGAAAGGGGGCTTATGGACCCTCGCGCCACCAGACTTTCCACAGCTGTGGAGAGTTGGAGTGGAGGTCGAGAAATCCCTGCAAAACGCCTATATCGGCGGTTGTGGACGCGGAAAGAAATCCTCATTGAGAGGCCGCTTGGACGCTGCTATGCTCGCCGCCTTCCTGGGGTCGACAAAGGGGTGTTGAGGCGGGTGGAGCGGCAAATCGAGCTGACGGCGGAAAGCCTCTGGAACGACGTCGCAGCTCGATTGCGCGGGGCCCTCAACGAAACCACGTACTCCACGTGGTTCTCCGAGGTCGCAGGGTTCGAGCTCGACGAGGAGTCCTTTGTCGTCGGCGTCCCCAACGAGTTCACGCGCGAGTGGATCGAGGGGCATTTCCTCGACCTGATCCGCGCCGCGGTCCGCGATGTCGGCGGCCAGAGCCTCCGCGTCCGGTTCCACGTGCTCGAGTCCCCGGTCGCACCGCCGGCGCCCCCTCCCGCCGCCACCCAGCCCGTCCCGGCCGCGCTGCACCCGCTCGCAGGAGCGGAGCCGGCGACCAAGGCCGAGCTCGCGGGCATCAACCCCAAGTACACCTTCGACTCGTTCGTCATCGGCTCGTCGAACCGCTTTGCGCATGCTGCGGCGCTCGCCGTCGCGGAAGCGCCGGCCCAGGCGTACAACCCGCTCTTCATCTACGGCCATACCGGCCTCGGGAAGACGCACTTGCTGCACGCGGTCGCGAACTTCGTCACCGACCACGGCGGCGGGCTCACCTGCCGCTACGTCACGTCGGAGACGTTCATGAACGACTTCATCAACAGCCTCCGCGACAAGCGCATCGAGGGCTTCAAGCAGCGCTACCGCACCTACGACGTCCTGCTGATCGACGACGTGCAGTTCTTCGAGCACAAGGAGCGGATCCAGGAGGAGTTCTTCCACACCTTCAACACGCTCTACGAGCAGGGCCGCCAGATCATCATGTCGAGCGACCGGCCGCCCCGCGAGATCTCGACCCTCGAGGAGCGGCTGCGCTCGCGCTTCGAGTGGGGCCTGATCACCGACATCCAGCCGCCCGACCTCGAGACGCGTATCGCGATCCTCCGCAAGAAGGTGTGGAACGATCACATCGAGATCCGCGACCCCGAGCTGCTCACGTACATCGCGTCGCGCGTGTCGACGAACATCCGCGAGCTCGAAGGCGCGCTCACGCGCGTCGTCGCGTTCTCGTCGCTCACCGGCCGGCCGCTGTCCGTCGAGCTCGCCCAGGACGTGCTCAAGGACGTCTTCCCCCAGGGCGAGGCGAAGCAGATCTCGATCGAGGGCATCCAGGAGCTCATCTGCGAGCGCTTCGGCGTCACGCACGAGGAGCTCACGGGCGACCGCCGCTCGCAGAACATCGTCTATCCCCGCCAGGTCGCGATGTACCTCTCACGTGAGCTCACGGACTCGTCGCTGCCGAAGATCGGCAAGGAGTTCGGCGGCCGCGACCACACCACCGTCATCCACGCGACGTCCAAGATCGCCCGCCTGATTCGTGAGGACAGGTCTGTGTACAACCTCGTCCAGGAACTCACAGCCCGCGTCCGTCAGGCGCGTTGACCGTGGAGCCTGTGCAGTACGCGATGTTGTCCCCCGTCCGCCCCCACAGAGAGAATGGCTCCACAACACGGCTCGAGGTCCTTCTCCACGGACCCACAGCCCTTATGACTACAACGAGGTTTCTCTTAAATGATTGACTCAGAGATAGTGGTCGGTACCGGGCTGAGGATAAGGGTCTCCCGCGACGAGCTCGCAGCCAAGCTGGCGGTCGTCGCACGCGGTGTCTCGACGCGCACCGCTGTTCTCGTGCTCGGCGGCATCCAGCTGCGGGCGGAGGGCGAGAAGCTCCACCTCGCCGCCACCGACATGGAGGTCTCGCTGCGCGCCGTGCTCGACGCCGGCGTCCAGGCGGAAGGCACCACCGTCGTACCCGGCCGGCTGCTGCTCGACATCGCGCGGTCGCTGCCGGAGGGCGAGGTCACGATCGAGCACAAGCCGGAGGAGGCCGTCGTGGTCGTCTCCGCAGGCTCCGCGATGTACCGGCTCCACACGTACTCCACCGAGGACTTCCCGCGTCTCCCCGACGTGGACGAAGGCTCGCTGCACGCAATCGAGCGCGAGGCGCTGGTCGAGACGATCGGCCGCGTCAGCCGCAGCGCGTCGCGTGACGAGAGCCGCCCGGTGCTCACGGGCATCCTCGTCCGCTTCGAGCCGGGCAAGCTCGTCATGGCTGCGACGGACTCGTATCGCCTGGCCGTCAAGGAGACGCCCGTCAGCGGGACGGTGCCCGACCTCGAGGCGATCATCCCGGCGCGCGCGCTGCAGGAGCTCACGCGCATCGCGGGCAGCTCCGACGAGGTGCAGCTGGGCGTCCAGGACAACCACGTAGTCTTCGGCGCCGACGGCACGTGGCTCACGACGCGCCGCATCGACGGCCAGTTCCCGAATTACCGCCAGCTGCTGCCCGAGCAGTTCGAGCACGAGGTGCCGCTGCCGCGCGAGGAGGCGCTCGAGGTCGTTCGTCGCGTCTCGCTCATGGCGCAGCGCAACTCGCCGATCCGCCTGCGCTTCGCGGACGGGGAGCTCACGGTGCGCGCGGTGACGCAGGACGTGGGCGAGGCCGCGGAGTCGCTGCCGGTGCCGTACAACGCGGACCCGCTCGAGATCGGGTTCAACGCGGAGTTCCTGCGCGACGGGCTCGACTCGGTCGAGGCGGACACGATCACGTTCAAGCTGATCAGCCCGCTACGCCCGGCCGTGCTCGAGGGCGACAGCGACGACTACGTGTACCTGATCATGCCGATCAGACTCGCCGGCTGATTTGCCGGGACGTAACCCTTAGGAACTACCGCTCGTACGCGTCGCTCGAGCTGTCGCTTCAGCCCGGTGTCGTGCTCGTCGTCGGCCCGAACGGCGTCGGCAAGACGAACCTGCTCGAGTCGCTGCACGTCGCGACGCAGGGCTTCTCGCCGCGCACGCACCACGACACGCAGCTGATCCGCTTCGGCGAGAGCGCGGGACGCATCGTCGCGAGCGGCACGCGCGGGCCGAATGCCGTCGAGGTGTCGATGACGCTGCGGCAGGGCCAGGCGAAAGAGGCACGGTTGAACGGCGCGCGTCTGCCCTCGGCGGAGTCGCTGCGCCGCGAGCTGCACACGCTCGTGTTCACCCCCGACCGGCTGGCGATCGTCAAAGGCGGACCGGCGGCACGGCGGGCGTATGTCGACCGCGTGCTCGGACGCGTGCTGCCGGCGCGCGTCGCGACTCCGCAGGACTACCTCGCGGCGCTCGCCCAGCGGAACGCGGCGCTGCGCCGCGTGCAGCTCGGTCTGTCTGCCCGGGACGCGCTCGAGCCCTGGACGCTGCAGGTCGCTGAGCTGGGCGCAGCGCTCGTCGAGTCGCGGCGCGAGGCGATCGCGCGCCTCGGGCCCGGCTTCGCAGCGCAGGCCGGTGAGCTCGGACTTGCGGACGCGCGCCTCGAGTACGAAGCCGAGCCGCCGACCGCCGACGCCCTCACCGCACGCCTCGACCGCGACATCGACCGGGGGACGACCGGCATCGGCCCGCACCTCGACGACGTGCTGGTCGCAGCGGGCGACCGCGACCTGCGGCACTTCGGCTCGCAGGGGGAGCAGCGCCTTGCCGTCCTCTCACTGCTGCTCGCGGAGGCGGACCTGCTCGAGCCGCGGCCGCTGCTGCTGCTCGACGACGTGCTCTCGGAGCTCGACCCGCGCCGGCGCGCGCTGCTCGCGGAGCGCCTGGTCGGACGCGGGCAGGCCGTCATCACCGCCACGCACGCAAGCGCGCTGCCCGTCGCTCCCGACCAGGTGGTGGAGGTGACGCATGGCGAAGCGCGATGACATCAACATGGCAAGGGTCGGCGACTCGGTGCGCTCGGAGCTCTCGCGCTTCGGCCCGCAAGCGGGTATGGCAGAGCTCGTCGAGGCGTGGCCGGACGCGGTCGGCGCGCAGATCGCGCGCTTCGCCTGGCCCGCGCGCATCGCCCGCGACGGCACGGTCCACGTGCACACGGCGGACTCCGTGTGGGCCTTCGAGCTCGGCCACCGGGCTGCGGAGATCGCCGGCCGGCTCGGCGTCGAGAAGCTCAGGTTCGCCCCGGGGCCGCTGCCGGAGCCGGTCCCCGAGGAGCGCCCCGTGCAGCGCGTCGAGCCCACGCCGGAGGAGGAGGCGCGGGCCGCCGAGCTCGCCGCCCAGATCGGCGACGAGAAGCTGCGCGAGAGTGTGCAAAAAGCGGTGAAATTGAGCCTCGCGCGGGGGCGACTCGACCGCCCGATCTGATACACTTCTCGTGCCTCGCAAAACCCCCGTTTTGCAGGCATTTCTTCATTATGGCGAACACCCAGGCGAAGGCCGACTACTCGGCCAAGGACATCACCGTGCTCGAGGGCCTGGAGCCCGTCCGGCTCCGGCCCGGCATGTACATCGGATCGACCGGCAGCAGGGGGCTCCACCACTTGGTCGAGGAGATCGTCGTCAACTCGGTCGACGAGGCGCTCGCGGGCCGTAACGACACGATCGAGGTCGCGATCCACCCGGACAACTCGGTCACCGTTCGCGACCGCGGCGCCGGCATCCCGGTCGACGCGATGGAGGACGGCACCTCCGCGCTCGAGGTGATCATGACCAAGCTCCACGCCGGCGGGAAGTTCGGCCAGGGCGGCTACAAGGTCTCGGGCGGCCTGCACGGCGTCGGTGCGTCCGTGGTCAACGCGCTCTCGGAATGGCTGATCGTCGAGGTCGCGCGCGACGGCAAGGTCTACCGCCAGGAGTACGAGCGCGGCGTCCCTCGCGGCCCGGTGCAGATCGCCGGCGAGGCGACCGGCACGGGAACCACCACGACGTTCCTCGCAGACGCGGAGATCTTCGACGAGACGGACTACGACGCGAAGATCCTCGTCGCGCGCTTCCGCGAGATGGCGTTCCTCACGCGCGCGCTGCGCATCACCTTCGTCGACGAGCGCGCCGACGGCGGCGCTCCGGTCGAGTTCCACTACGAGGGCGGCATCAAGGACTTCGTGTCGTTCATCAACGAGTCGAAGGACACCGTCCATAAGCACGTCGTCTACTTCGAGACCTCGAACGACCAGGGCGAGGTCGAGGTGGCGATGCAGTGGAACAACTCGTACCAGGAGTCGGTCTTCTCGTTCGCCAACAACGTGAACACGCACGAGGGCGGCTCGCACATGTCGGGCTTCCGCTCCGCGCTCACGTCGACGATCAACAAGTACGCGCGCGACAAGGGCCTGCTCAAGGAGAAGGAAGACAACCTCGAGGGCGAGGACGTGCGCGAAGGGCTCGCAGCCGTCATCTCGGTGAAGCTCGAGGACCCGCAGTTCGAAGGACAGACGAAGACGAAGCTCGGCAATGCGTGGGTGAGCGGCCTCGTCTCGACCGCGGTGAACCAGAAGCTCGCTGAGTTCTTCGAGGAGAACCCGGGCGACGCGCGGCAGATCATCAACAAGGCGATCTCCGCGTCGCGCGCGCGGCAGGCTGCGCGCAAGGCGCGCGAGCTCACGCGCCGCAAGTCCGCGCTCGAGTCGATGTCGCTGCCGGGCAAGCTCGCCGACTGCTCGATCAAGGACCCGGAGAGCGCAGAGCTCTTCATCGTCGAGGGCGACAGCGCCGGCGGCTCCGCGAAGATGGGCCGCGACCGCACGTACCAGGCGATCCTGCCGCTCCGCGGAAAGATCATCAACAGCGAGAAGAACCGCATCAACAAGGTTCTCTCGAACAACGAGATCCAGGCGATGATCACCGCGATCGGCACGAGCATCGGCGAGGAGTTCGACCTCGAGAAGCTCCGCTACCACCGCGTGATCGTGATGACGGACGCCGATGTCGACGGCTCGCACATCCGGACGCTGATCCTCACGTTCCTCTACCGGCAGATGCCGGAGCTGATCAACGGCGGCTTCGTCTACATCGCGGTGCCGCCGCTGTACAAGGTCAAGCTCGGCAACCAGGAGTACTACTTCGAGAAGGACTCGCAGCTCGAGGAGCTGCTGGCGCGCGAGCGCATCCCGGGCGTGGAGGGAGTCGATCGCGACGGCAAGCCGCTGAAGCTCACCGAGGCGAAGTGGAACCGCTTCGTGAAAGACATCAAGCAGTACGAGGGCTACCACGCGCGCCTGCGCTCCGACTTCGGTGCAGCGGCGACGGAGCTGATGATCCTGCACCGTCTCGTCGAGCACACGATCGACGGCCCGAAGGATTTGACGTCCGCGCTGAAGTCGATCGGCGAGAACGGCTACGCGCTCTCGATCGAAGAGGGCGGCGATCCCGACGAGTTCAAGATCCGCGTCGTCGAGACGGAGACGTCCGCGGCGCGCACGACCACCGTTCCGCTCGAGCTGCTCGCGTCGCCGATCTATGCGGGCTTGCGCAACGCGTACGCGAAGCTCGTGGAGCAGCTCGGCCCGCCGCCGTTCACGATCACGATCGGCAAGGAGGAGGGCGTCGCGCACTCGTTCGACGAGCTGCGCGCGCGCGTCCTCGACGCCGCGAAGCAGGGCATGCAGGTGTCGCGCTTCAAGGGTCTCGGCGAGATGAACGCCGACCAGCTGTGGGAGACCACGATGGATCCCGCCAAGCGGCTGCTCGTGCGCGTCGACGTGGAGGACGCGTCGGCCGCCGACCAGGTCTTCTCGATGCTGATGGGCGACGCGGTCGAGCCGCGGCGTATCTTCATCGAAGAGAACGCAACGAACGTGAAGTTCCTCGATGTCTGAGTTAGAGACCGGCGCACTCGGTCCCGGCCGCATCGAGTCGCGCGAGCTCGAGCAGGAGATGCGCTCGAGCTTCCTCGACTACGCGATGTCGGTCATCGTCTCGCGCGCGCTGCCGGACGTACGCGATGGCTTGAAGCCGGTGCACCGCCGCGTCCTCTACTCGATGTGGAACAACGGCAACCGGCCGGGCCGCCCGTACGTCAAGAGCGCGAACATCGTCGGGTATGTGATGGGCAACTACCACCCGCACGGCGACAGCGCGATCTACGACACGCTCGTCCGCATGGCGCAGCCGTTCTCGCTGCGCTACCCGCTCGTCGACGGCCAGGGCAACTTCGGCTCGATCGACGACGACCCGGCTGCTGCGATGCGCTACACCGAGGCGCGTCTCGCGCGCATCGCAACCGAGCTGCTCGAAGAGCTCGACAACGACACGGTCGACTTCGAGCCGAACTACGACGAGTCGAAGCAGATCGCGACCGTCCTTCCGGCGCGCTTCCCGAACCTGCTCGTCAATGGCAGCTCCGGTATCGCGGTCGGCATGGCGACGAACATCCCGCCGCACAACCTCGGCGAGGTCATCGACGCAGCGGTCACCCTGATCGAGAACCCCCACGCGAACGTCGAGGACCTGATGAAGCACGTCAAGGGACCCGACTTCCCGACGGGCGCGATCATCGTCGGCCGCTCCGGCATTCGCGACGCGTATCGCACAGGCCGCGGCCGCGTTGTCATGCGCGCCCGCGCGCACGTCGAAGAGCTGCGCGGCGGCAAGAGCGCGATCATCATCACCGAGCTTCCCTACGGCGTGAAGAAGGGCGGCGACAGCGGTGTCATCGCGAAGATCGCGGAGCTCGTCAACGAGAAGGTGCTGACCGAGATCTCCGATCTCCAGGATCACTCCGACCGCACCGGCATGCGCATCCAGGTCGAGCTGAAGCGCGACGCCGTCCCGCAGGTCGCGCTGAACAAGCTCTTCAAGCACACGGCGCTGCAGTCCACGTTTGGCGTCAACACCGTCGCGCTCGTCAACGGCGTGCCGAAGACGCTGTCGCTGCTCGAGCTGCTCACGTACTACCTCGACTTCCAGCGCGAGATCGTCACGCGCCGCTCGAAGCACGAGCTGCGCAAGCTCGAGCGCGAGATCCACATCCTCGAGGGCTACCTGATCGCGCTCGACAACCTCGACGCCGTCATCCAGCTGATTCGCGCCGCGGCCGACACCGAGAGCGCGAAGACCGGCCTGATGGAGAAGTTCGAGCTGTCGGAGCGCCAGGCGATCGCGATCCTCGAGCTCCGCCTCCGCGCGCTCACCGCGCTCGAGCGCTCGCGCGTCGAGCAGGAGTACAACGACAAGAAGGAGCGTATCGGCGAACTGCGCGAGCTGCTCGGCTCACCCGAGAAGATCGACGCGCTGATCAAGGACGAGCACCTCGAGCTGAAGAGCATCTACG
>DASZBP010000029.1:0-1632 GCA_035943915.1 Gaiellaceae bacterium
CGGCGTGATGAACTTCTGCCTCCCCTACCAGGTGCTGCAGCAGGTCGGGACCCAGCTCTCGGACTTCCAGTGGTCGCCCAGCATCACCGCGGGCCGCGGGATGACCGAGCAAGACATCGCGCTGCTGGCGCGCAACGTGGAGCGGGCGCCGGTCGACGTGCGCGTCGAGCTGGGCAAGACCGTCGTGTCGCTGCGCGACCTGATCGCGCTGCAGCCCGGCGATCTGGTCATGTTCGACAAGTCCGTGACGGAGCCGCTCACCGCGACGGTGAACGACCGCGAGAAGTTCAAGGTCTTCCCCGGCGTCAACCGCGACAAGCTCGCGGTGCGCGTGAGCCAGATCGTCGAAGACGAGGAGTAAGGGTGCCCGACACGCTGCAAACCCTGGCCGATGAGATGTTCGCCTCCGCCGGCTCCGTGCTCGGAGCGCTGGCGGGACGCTCGGTCTCGGCGGGCGCATCGGAGCGCACGGCGAGCGACGCGTCGATCCGCATCGACGCCGACGCGGTCGCCACCGTCACGCGCATCCCGTCGGCCGACGTGGTGTTCGTCGCGCGCTACCGCAAGCGGGACGTCGGCCGCATCGTCGACTTGATGCTCGGCAGCCCCGGAAACGGCGGCGACCTGGATGCGATGCAGCTCTCGATCGTCGCCGAGACGGTCGCCCAGATCTCCAGCGCCATGGGCGAGGCGCTCGCGACGGCGACGAGCCACGCCGTCACGGACATCGAGTCGGCCGTCGCGGCCGATGCGAGCGCCTTCCCCGCGCCGCCGTTCGCGGCGTTCACCGCGCCGCTCGACCTCGGCGACGGCTTCACGACGACGCTGACGCTGGACTTCGACATTCTGGCGCAGCACCGGCTCGCGCCCGACGCGTCGATCCCGACGCCGCAGCCGGCGCCCGTGCTCCATGCGACCCCGGCCGCCGCGCCCAAGCGGCGCGTCGAAGAGGGCCGGCCCGTCACGTTCGCCCCGATGCAGCCCACGCCGGTGCGGACCGCCGCGCCCGGCCACGCCAACCTCGACCTCGTCCACGACGTGCCGCTGGAGATCTCGGCGGTGCTGGGCCAGACGGAGCTGTCGCTGCGCGAGGTCGTCTCGATGACGACCGGCAGCGTGTTCGAGCTCGACAAGCTGTCGACCGAGCCCATCGACCTCTACGTCAACAACATCCTCATCGCGCGCGGTGAGGTGGTCGTCGTCGACGACAAGTTCGCGGTGAAGATCAGCGAGCTCAACCCCGTCGTCGACCGGGTCTAAGCCCTGACGACCGACGTCGTTCTCCATGCCGTCTGGGCGTTCGCGGTCGTCGCCCTGCTGCTGGTCGGCCTGGCGTACGCCGCCCGCGCGTTCAACCGCGGCCGGCTCGTATCCGCCACGGGCAAGCGCCTCGTGACCGTCGTGGAGTCGACGGTCCTGTCGCAGACGACCACCGTTCACGTCGTGAAGGTGGGCGACCGATACTACCTGATAGGCGGAGGATCCGCCGGAGTGACCCACATCGCCGACGTCCCCAGCGACGCGGTCGATCCCTACATCGAGACGCAACGGAAGGCGCTCGGGGAGCAACGCGACGCGGTGCTCCGCCTGCTGCAAAGATTCCGCAAATAACGTGAACCGCCGTCTCCTCAT
>DASZBP010000030.1:0-12038 GCA_035943915.1 Gaiellaceae bacterium
CAGACATCGGCCTCGAGCATTTCGCCTCGATCGACCCGGAGCCGCTGGCGAGTGCGTCGATCGCGCAGATCCACTCCGCGCTGCTGACGAGTGGCCGCGAGGTCGTCGTCAAGGTGCGCCGGCCGGGGATCGAGGATCAGATCGACGTCGATCTCAAGCTGCTGCGCAAGACGGCGGACACGGCGGAGAAGCACTCCGGCACCGCGCGGCTCCTGCAGGCGCGTGCGCTCGCCGACGAGCTCGAGTCGCACCTGCTCGACGAGCTCGACTTTCGCGAGGAGGCGAACAACGCCGAGTTGATCGCCGAGATCCTCGACGACTTTCGCGAGGACATCGTCGTGCCGCAGGTCATCCACCCGTGCGTCTCGGAGCGCGTGCTCGTGCTCGAGAAGTTCGACGGCGTGCGCGTCGGCGACTCGGTGATCGAGGAGGGGCGCGCGCGTGAGCTCGCGCACTCGTTCTTCCGTGCGTACATCCGCCAGGTGACCGTCGAAGGGCTGTACCACGCCGATCCGCATCGCGGCAACGTCGTCGCGCTCGAGGACGGCCGGCTCGGCCTGCTCGACTTCGGGCTGCTCGGCCGGCTCGACGACGACACGCGCACGGTGCTCGCGCTGCTGCTGTTCGCGATCGCGCAGAACCGCGCGGACGACGTGTCGGATCTCATCCTCGCGCTGTCGGTGACGACCGCCGAGTCGGACACCGCGGGCTTCCTGCAGGACCTCCGTCGCACGTTGCCGCGGTATCACTGGCGCTCGCTCGAAGGCATCCGCACCGGCCAGGGGCTCGCCGACATGCAGCGGCTGTGCCTGCAGCACGGCATCGCGCTGCCGACCACGTTCGCGCTCGTCGGCAAGACGCTGTCGCAGGCGGAGAGCATCGCGCGCACGCTCGATCCGACGATGGATCCGGTCGCGATCATCCGCAGCGAGTCGAAGGACGTGATGTTCCGCGAGCTCGAGAAGCGACTCGAGCCGACGCAGCTCATGTCGTTCTCGTTCTCGCAGTTGCAGCCGTTGCTGCGAATGCCGCGCCGCATCGCACAGGTCGTGCGTCAGGTCGAGACGGGGTCGCTCAAGGTCAACATCGCACCGACGTCGCTCGAGGACTTCGAGCACCTGATGCGCTCGACGGCGAACCGTGTCGGCGCCGCGATGATCATCGCCGCCCTGCTGATCGCGTCGGCGCTGATGGCGCGCGTGAACCACGCAATCTCGATCGCCGGCTTCGCCGTCGCGTGCGTGATGGCCGGCTACATGCTCTGGCGCATCATGCGCACGCCCGGCGGTCTGTAGGTCCTACGCGAACTGCCCGAAGCTGCCGACGCGCTCGACTCTGCTGTCTTGTGCCAGGCACCAAGGTGCCTGGCACCTGTGATCGAGCGCTATCTCAGGCGAACTGCCCCCAGGAGCCCACGCGCTCGATCACGACCTGCGGGATGCGCGCCTGCGGCGACAGGCGCAGGCACATGCGCACGACCTCGGCGCAGTCGTCCGGGCGGATCATCTCGTCGGCGCCGAGACCGGACCACTGCGCCATCGGCGTGTCGACGAAGCCGGGGCAGATCGCGATCGCGCGCACGCCTTCCTTGTCGACCTCGGCGTTCAGGGTCTTCGTCGCTGCGATCACCGCAGCCTTCGTCGCGCCGTAGACGAGCAGGCTCGGTGTCGGCTCGGTGCCGGCGATCGACGCGAGGTTGACGATCCAGCCCTTCGACTCGCGCAGCAGCGGCAGCGCCTCGCGCGTGACGATCAGCAGCCCGCGCAGGTTGACGCCGAGCATCAGGTCGAGGTGCTTCGTGTTCAGCCCGTCGGACGAGTCGGCGATGCCGATGCCCGCCGAGTTGACCAGCACGTCCATGCCGCCGAACCGCTCGCGATGCTCGGCGACGACGCGGATGCAGTCCTCCTCGTCGCCCATGTTCGCGGCGACGGCGTGGGCTCCGAGCTCGACCGCGGCCGCCTCGATCTTCTCCTGTGTCCGCGAGGCGAGCGTGAGGTCGTAGCCCTCGTCGCGCAGCATGCGCGCGATCGCCAGGCCGATGCCCGACGAGCCCCCGGTGACGAGTGCGCTCGGCATGGGTCGAGCCTAAAGGACTCGCAGCCCACGAGGCGAATCCCGCGGCAAAGAACGACGTTCCTCTCCCAGTGCAGCGGCGGCCTCAGGCCGCCGCTGCCAGTTACGGTGAGCGAATGAAGCTCACGGATCTCGCAACGGCCGGGGGTTGTGCGGCGAAGTACAGCGCGGCGCGTCTGCAGGAGCTGCTGCGCGGGTTCGTCCCCGCCGAGGCGGAGAACCTGCTCGTCGGCCTCGACCCGGCCGACGACGCGGCGGTTTACAAGCTCGACGACGAGCGTGCGCTCGTCTTCACGATCGACTTCTTCCCGCCGATCGTCGACGACCCGCGCGACTTCGGGACGATCGCCGCGACGAACGCGCTGAACGACGTCTTCGCGATGGGCGGCGTGCCGCTGCTCGCTCTCTCGGTCGCCGCGTTCCCCGAGGAGCTTCCGCTCGAGGTCGTGCGCGCGGTGTTCGACGGGGCAGAAGCGCAGGTGCGCGCCGCGGGCGCGCTGCTCGCGGGCGGCCACACCATTCGCGACGCCGAGCCGAAGTACGGGCTCGCCGTCGTCGGCACCGCGCATCCGGATGCGATCTGGCCGAAGTCGACGGCGCGGCCGGGCGACGCGCTCTACCTCACAAAGCCGCTCGGCACCGCGCTCGTGCTCGGCGGTGCGAAGCGCGGCATCGCCGATGTTGCCGAGGCGACGAGATGGATGACGACGCTGAACCGCGACGCCGCGGACGTCATTCGCAAGATGGGGCCGAACGCAGTGACGGACGTGACCGGCTTCGGGCTGCTTGGGCACACGCATGAGATGGCGACGCGCTCCGGCGTGGGGATCGAGCTGGACGCGGAGCGGCTGCCGGCAATCGACGGTGCGCTCGAAGCGGCGCGCGCCGGCGTCTCGACGGCGGGGACGCGGGCCAATCGCGAGTACGCGGCGGTCGAGATCGGTGATGTCTCGGACGAGATCGTCGAGCTGGCGTACGACCCGCAGACCGCGGGTGGGCTGCTCGTCGCTCTGCCGCGCGCGAAAGGGATGGCGCTCGAGGCGGAGTTCGCGCGCGCGGGCCTCTTCCTCGCCCGGATCGGAGCCGTCACCGACGGCTCAGGCGTCGCGCTCGGCTGAGTCGCGGAGATACGCGATCCCGTCGGCCATCGCGTAGCCGACGCCCTTCGCGGCCGCGCCGTGGAGGCGCTCGTAGTAGCGGCGCAGCTCCGCCGGGTCGAACGCGCTCGGATCGAGGCGCCACGTGATGTCGACGCCTCGCTCTTCCAAGAACTGCCGCACCGCAGGCAGCACGTCCCATTCCGGGCGCCACGAGCCGGTCGCGCTGCAGCCGGCAAGGCGAAGGATCTCGTCGACGACCTGCTCGAGTGGCTGCGTGGCGTCGACGTCGATCGCTCCCTGTGCGCCTTCGTCGCTGCGGTTCAGCTCGAGCGAGAGCTCGACGCCTTCTTCTCCGAGCGACCAGTCGGATTCCGTTCGCTTTCCGAGGCGCGCGAGCATGGTGGCGTTGTCGATACGCAGGTTGAAGACCTTCGTGAAATAGGGCGCGTACCTCTCGCGTTCGCGGCTGCCGCCGCAGACGAACAGCACGTCGGGCTCGTCGCTCTCGAGCTCGGCGATCGCGCGCTGCTCGACCCACATCCGCGTCTCGTGGTGCGACCACGCGCGGTCGGTGCTGATCGCCATGAAGCCGCGACGGAGCAGCTCCTCGTACACGGACGACTTCCCGGTGCCGGACAAGCCGTCGACCCAGTAGTTGCGTTGTGCCATCGTGCGAGGATACGAATGGAAGCGCGCCTCGAGCACATCACGCACGGACTCGCCCCTCAGAGCGACGGCTGGTTCGTGCTGAACGCCGAGGACGCGCAGTGGCTGCAGCACCCGGACTTCGGCTGGCGGTGCACGTTCGAGGCGGCGGGCTCGGTGATCCGGCATCGCCCGGACCTCGACCAGGTGACGCTCCCGCAGCTGGGTGTCAACCTGATGGTGCTCGAGCGCGGCAAGTCGAGCGGCCTGTATCACCGTGAGGATCAGCAGGAGGACTTCCTGGTCGTCCGCGGCGAGTGTCTGCTGCTCGTCGAAGGCGAGGAGCGGCCCCTCAAGGAGTGGGATCTCTTCCACTCGCCGCCCGGCACCGAGCATGTGCTGTTCGGGACGAGCGACGAGCCCTGCCTGGTGCTCGCTGTCGGCATTCGGCTCGGCTACCCGGGCCTGCTCTACCCACGCGCAGAGGTGGCCGTTCGTCACGGCGCAGCTGCGCAGCAGGAGACCTCGTCCGCAGGCGAGGCGTACGCGGCGCACGGGCACTGGCAGCCCGCCGAGAAGCCTCCCGGGCTACCCTGATCCCGATGCAGACCGGCGCGCACACGCTCGGCCGCGTCCGCGAGGTTGTGCTGTCGGCGGAGTCGTTCCGGCGTATCGCGATTGCGAACGCCGCGATGCTCGTCGTGATCATGGCGACCGGTGCGACGGTGCGGCTCACCGGCTCCGGCCTGGGGTGCCATCACTGGCCCGGCTGCGCGCCGAATCAGCCGTTTCCGGAGCAAGGCTTCCATTCGTACGTCGAGTTCGGGAACCGCGTCGTCGCCTTCATCACGATCTGCGTGACGCTTGCGACGTGGATCGCGGCGCGCTTCGCGCGCATGTCGACGCGCGTGCGTCGCCTCGCGATGATCACGTTCGTCGGGACGTTGCTGCAGGCGCCGCTCGGCGCGATCACCGTGTACTACCACCTCAATCCGTGGCTCGTGCTCACGCACTTCCTGCTCTCGATCGCGGTGTTGACGCTCGGCGTCGTGCTCGCGCTCGAGGTGACGGAGCGAGCGCTGCCGGACGTTCCCATGTGGGTGCGCAGCGCAGGTCTCGTCGTCGCGTTCGCTGCGATCGTGCTGATCATCAGCGGCACGTTTGCGACCGCCGCCGGCCCGCATCCCGGCAGCACCGTCGTACGGCGCCTCTGGTCGTTCCAGCCGGCGGTGTACTGGCACGTGCGTGCGACGGCGGTGTTCGGCATCTCGTTTGCGCTTCTGCTCGTGTGGCTCGTGCGCGCGCACAGCCGTCACGTGCGCGCTGCTCTGATCGTGCTGGCTCTGCTCGCGGTGCAGATGACCGTCGGCGAGATCCAGTACCGGACGTTGCTTCCGTGGTGGCTCGTGCTGATCCACGTCACGACCGCGGCCACGGTGTGGGCGGCGATCGCGGCGTTTGTCTACCGGCTCTGGAGGCCCCCGATGACTAGAGTGGCCAAATGAGCGAGCTGATCGTCGAAGATCGCCCGGAGCTCGAGCGTCCGGTGATGATCGCCGCGTTTCGCGGCTGGAATGACGGCGGCCAAGGCGCATCGCTCGCAGCGGCGTATCTCGCGCGTGCCTGGGCAGCTCAGCCGTTCGCGCATATCGACGCGGAGGGCTTCTTCGACTTTCAGGCGACCCGCCCGATGGTCTCGCTCGTCGACGGCATGACGCGCCAGATCGACTGGCCGGAGACGACATTTATGCACGCGCCGCTTCCGGGCGCGCGCCGCGACGCGATCCTGCTTCTCGGCGTCGAGCCGAACCTGCGCTGGCGGACGTTCTCCGACCTGATCGCAGGACTTGCGAAGGAGTTCAACACCGAGCTCGTGCTGACGCTCGGCTCGCTGCTCGCCGACGTGCCGCACACGCGGCCGGCGCCGGTTACCGGCAGCGCGAGCGACCCGGCGCTGATCGAGGAGCTTGGACTGCAGGCATCCCGCTACGAAGGGCCGACGGGAATCACCGGCGTCCTGCACGATGCGTGCGCGCGCTCCGGCCTTCCGTCTGCGTCGCTGTGGGCGGCCGTCCCGCACTACGTGTCGCTGACGCCGTCGCCGCGCGCGGCGAAGGCGCTCGTCGACCGCCTCGCCGACCTGCTCGGAGCGGACGTCGACACGGCTGAGCTCGAGGAGGCGTCCGAGTCGTACGCGCAGCAGGTGAGCGAAGCGGTCGCCTCCGACGCCGACACCGCCGCGTACGTCGAGGAGCTGGAGCAGCGCGTCGACGAGATCGACGACGACGAAGAGCTGCCGAGCGGCGACGCGATCGCCGCCGAGCTCACGCGCTTCCTGCGCGAGCGCGAGAACGGCACCGGCGGCCCGGCCGCCCCCGACGCCTAGCCGAACGTGAACGAATAGCCGCGGACGCCGGGCGAGAAGCGCAGCTCGAGCGTGGCGTCCTTCAGCGTGCGCGACGCGACCACGGTGTAGAGGCGGTACGCGCCGACGTTGAACGTGCCGGCGGGCTTGCCGTCGACCAGCTTCTGCACGGTGCCCTTGCCGCCGAGCACGATGTAGACGTCCTTCGCGTGGAAGTGGATGCGGAGCGCCGCGCCCGCACCGGGCTCCACCTCCTGCGCGCCGAGCTTCCACATGCCGCTGTACGCGATGGCGCTCTCCGCTAGAGCGTGCGGGAAGGTGTACGTATGGAAGTGGTTCGGGTATAGCCGTGACCCGGCGAAGTTCTGGATGCGCTCGTAGCCGAGGTACGTCTCCGGCGTGAGCGCTTCGGTCGGCGTCGTGTTCGCGACGTTGGCCGCCGCCGGTCCCTTCGCGCCGAGCAGCTGGCGGATGGTGCTCTCCGTCTTGCCGTAGTCGCCCTCGCCGAAGGACGTGAAGCGGATGTGGCCCTGCTTGTCGATCAGGTAGTCGGCGGGCCAGTACTCGTTGGAGTAGTTGTCCCACGTCTTGAAGTTGTTGTCCTGCACGACAGGCCACGTGAGGCCGAGGCGCTTCACCGCAGCGCGCACGTTCGACGCGACGTGCTCGAACGCGAACTCCGGCGTGTGTACGCCGACGATCTCGAAGCCTTTGCGGTGGTACGCGGCATACCACGCTTTCAGGTGCGGCAGGGTGCGCAGGCAGTTGATGCACGAGTACGTCCAGAAGTCGACGAGCACGACCTTGCCGCGTTTCTGGGGGAGCGTGAACGGCTTGGAGTTGATCCAGTCGCCGCCCGCGTGCAGCGGCGGCGCGACGCCGAGGTCGGGCAGGCCGCCCTTCGCCTGCGAAGGAATTGCCTTGATCGCCGCGCCTTCGCCGCTCACCTTGCGCTCCTGCTTCTGCGCGGCGGAGCTGCGCTCGACGTGCGTCTGCACCCAGTTCGTCCACGGCAGCGTGAGGGTCGTCAGCCGGTCGTCGGCGTGGAACACGAGCGCGACTGCAACGACGACAACGATGACGCCGGATGCAGTCCGCACGGCGGCAGCATTGCGGCGGATGTGCCCGGCGATCTCGCGGCCGCCGAGCGCGATCGCGAGCATCGGCACGCCCGCGCCGACGCCGTAAGCGACGGCCGCGACGATCGTGCGCAGGCCGAACGACTCATGCGCGGCGGCCGCAGTGATGCTCGCGAGGAACGGGCCGGCGCACGGCACGAAGACGAGACCGAGCGTCATGCCGAGGAAGAATCCGCCTCCCGCTTTCGCCGGCCGCATGCGCGAGAAGACTGCGAGGCCGCGCTCGAGCAGCTGCGCGACGGGCGGCAACAGGAGCACGGCGGCCATCAGGAACAAGAGGACGATCGCGAGGTTGCGCAGGAAGTCCTGCGGCAGCCCGAGCTTGTCGAGCAGCCACGTCGCGAAGAGCAGGAACGCCGAGAACGACACGACGAGGCCAGCGACGATCTGCAGCGGCTTGCGCCCGGTCGCGCCTCCTGCGAGCACGAGCGGAAGCACTGGGAGGACGCACGGCGAGAGCGCCGTCGCCAGCCCTGCGAGCAGACCCACACCGATGAGAAGCACCATCCCTGCGTGTTATACGGCGCGGAAGGTTGTGCGGTTGTTACGCCGCGTCTTCGACCGGCTGCTCGGCGCCGCCCTCGGGCGTCGCTGCAGCGGGCTTCTTGCGACGCCGGCGGCGCTTCGGCGGAGTCGGCGCGCCCTCGGACGGGGACTCTCCGCCCTGCGTCTCCGGCGTTGCGGCCCCGGTCTCGTTCGGCTTCTTCTTGCGCCGCTTGCGGCGCCGCGAGCGGGACGGGCCCGTCTTCGGCTGCGGCAGGCTTTCGGCGATCCAGCCCGCGACCTCGTTGATCGTGCCGAGCCGCTCGCGGGCGGCCTCGAGCAGCTGTGTCGCGCGCGGCGTGTAACCCTCCGCGGACGCAAGCAGCGCGGCGCCGACCTCGCGCGGCATCTCGAGCGCCGCGTTGACGAGCTTCGCCGCGTTCTCCTCGTGGCGATGGCCGCGCGAGTTCGCGAGCGCGCCGAGCAGCCGCTTCGCGTCCGGGTATTCCTGCGACGCCTTGCGGTCGAGCTGCTTGCGCACGGCGCGTGACAGCCGCCACGTCCAGCGCGCGAGGATCTGCTCCGGCGCGTCAGGCTTACCGTCGGCGATCGCGCGGAGCATGATGCGAACGCCGGCGGCACGGTCCTTCTCCCAGGGCGGAGCCTGGGCGACGAGCGTGACGAGGTCGTCGAAGTCGGCGCGCTCCACTCTCATCGAGACGCGGTCGGCGAGCGCGATCAGGCGCAGGCGCCGGTTCGCGTTCTCCGCTGCGGCAGTGGAGAGGAAGACCTCCATCGCGCGCTTCGACGCGCCGCGCTGCGTGAGCTTCTCGACGAACGCCGCGCGCTCGTCGAAGCGGAGCTGGCGGCCGGCGATCTCGCCCCAGTACTCCTGCTCGTCGACGTCGAGGTACTTCGGGTCGATGCGCTGCCATTCGCGGCCGATCACCACGCGGCGGCGCAGCACGTCGGGCGTGACGGGAACGAGCCAGTTTGCCGGCGTCAGCTTGCGGCGCGCGCGGCGTTGTGCGCGGCGGCGCGGAGCGGGAGTGACGCGTGCGCCCTCGCGGTAGAAGTCTGCGTCGAGCAGCGAGTGCAGAGACACGACGCGCTCGTTGTGTGTTGCGCCCTTTGGGGTGAAGTCGACGACGATGCCGGCTTCCTTGCGCGGGTGCACGCGCATGATGCGGCCGATGCGCTGCTGGTAGATGCGCTTCGACGCAGTCGGCGCGAGATGCATGACGATCGTCGCGCGTGGCGAGTTCCACCCCTCGGCGAGCAGCATCGCGTTGATCAGCACGTCGATCTCGCCGCGCTCGTATGCAGCGAGGACCTCGGCGAGCTTCACGGGCGGGGTGCGGCCGGAGACCGCTTCCGCTTTGATGCCCGCCGCGCGGAATGCCATCGCAAGGTTGTACGCGTGGTCGACGCCGGCGGCGTAGACGATGCCCGGCGTGTCGCCGAAGCGCTCGCGGTAGAGCGTCGCCGCCGCCATGTTCAGCGCCTCGTGGTCGAGAGCCTGCGCGAGTGCGCGCTCCTCGAAGTCGCCGCCGACGATCGGCACCTGGTTGATCGCCGCGACGGGCGGGACGCGCAGGCAGCGCAACGGCGCGATCAATCCGCGCCGGGCCGCATCCGCCAGGGGCAGGTCGTCGACCGAAGCCGGGAAGACGTCGGAGACCTGCTTCGCGATCAGCTCCTCCGTCGCGGTCATGCCGACGTACACGGGCTCGAAGAAGCTGCGGATCGCAGCGGACGTTTTCTCGCCGAGCGCGGTGTGCGCCTCGTCGCAGATCACGAGCTGGTACGCCTCGCGCGAGAGCTCGGCGACGTGACGCGCGAACCATGCGTACGTCTGGATCGTGATCGGGCTGGCGTGCCGCGGTGCGGTGTGCTCGGTGAGGATCGCGTCGGTGAGGCGGTCGCGATAGCCGTGGTCGGAGAGCTCGCGGCGGAACTGGTCGACGAGCAGGCGGCGATGGGTGAGGATCAGCACGCCTTCGGTGGCCGCTGCCTCGACGAAGCCGGCGGCTGCGATCGTCTTGCCGGACGCGGTCGGGTGACGGAAGCGGTAGCGGCGCGCGGCGCCGGGATCCTCGGCCGCCGGCAGCGGGGCGGGCTCCTCTTCTTCCGTGTCGTCGGCGACGAGGCCGAGCTCGTCCTCCGGCTCGTCGTCCTCCTCCTCGGGAGGCTCCTCCGTCTGACCGTTGCCGTTCGACTTCTGCACGGCGGAGATCAGCTCGGTGAGCATCCCCGCGAGCGCATCGACCTGGTGGCGGCGCAACTCGGCACCGTCGGCGAGCTTCGGCGGCTTCTCCGAGAGCACGCGCTCGAGGCCGAGCAGCAGTGCGTACTTGATCTTCCACGCGGCCGACGGGGCCTTCGCGCCGTCCGCGATCTCCTTCATCGCGTCGTCGAGTGCGCGGCGCCGCGCGGTTCCGGCTGCGAGCGCGACAGCGGCGTCCTCGTCGGGACGCAGGAAGGGCTCGCCTGCCCATGCGGCTGCGCGGAGCGCCTCGGCCTCTATCGCCTTGACGTCCTCCGTGGCCACGCTCGGAGAATCGGTGATGGTCTCGTGCAATGCGCGCGGCACACGCCTGTGGTGCCGCTCCTCAAAGGTTGCGCCGGCGGTGACTCCCCCTCGCCGTGCGCAACGCCACAATAGCCGAACTCTCGGATGTTGGAACGAATCGGCTCTAGAAGGGCGAAACGACCGTGAAGGGGTGGCCCTGGAGGGCCTCCCAGACGAGCTCGCCGCCGGCTTCGACCTCACCGTGCAGACGGTCGGCGAGCGCCTTCGCGTCCTCGCGCGACGCGCAGCCGGCGATCACGGTGTCCCAGCGCCTGACGACGCCGTAGCCCTCCGCTTCAAGACGGTCGGCAAGCTCGCGCGCTGCGCCGTGATCCGATGCGCGGATGCGCACTTCCCAGGGTGCGTAACCCTCGGCAAGCACTTCCTCGTCCGGGTCGTTCGGCGGCCCGCCGTCCCACCGGTCTTCTTCACGCAACCAGTGCTCGGAGACGATCGACTGCGGCGACGCGCGCAGCTCCTCGAGCTCACGCTGCACGATCGCCTTCGCGCGTTCGAGCTCGAGCGACGTCGCCGCGTAGACGAAGACCGTGTCGTCGTCGTTCGTGACGGTGAGCCGGCTCTCGCGCAGCTCTTCCGCGAGCTCGTCGGCGTCGTCCTTCACCAGCCCGAGGCGCTCGAGCAGCGAAGGTGCGTTGCCCTCGCTCAGCTCGATGCGGAGGCGCCAGTCGTCCTTGGCCATCAGGGGAATGTAGTTACGCCGCGGCCGCGACGAGCGATTCCATGCGCGACCGCAGCCAGGGCAGCTCGCTCCGCTCGGCCTCGAGCACCTGGCCGTGCAGCTGGATCAGCACGCCGCCGTCGGGCGTCAGGTGGTCGGCGGCGCCGGAGAGCAGGCGGCGGTAGTGGTCGAGCCCGTCGCCGGTCGAGAAGATCGCCTTCTCGGGCTCCTCGTCGTAACCGGGCGCGCCGGGCGCGAGGTACGGCAGGTTGGCGACGATCAGGTCGAGGTCGCGCGGCAGTCCTTCGAGCAGGTCGCCGCGGACGAGATGCACCTGCGCGCCGAGGTGAGAGGCGTTCCGCGACGCGAGCGCGAGCGCGCTGGCGCACATGTCGCTGGCCCACACTTCGATCTGCGGCTTGCGGAGCGCGAGGGTGATCGCGATCGCACCGGCGCCCGTGCCGACGTCGGCAACGCGCGCGGGCGCGTCGCCGATCCGCTCGAGCGCGGCGTCGACGAGATGCTCCGTCGCCGGGCGCGGCGTGAACACCCGGCCGGGATCGGATTCGAAGGTCAGTCCGTGGAAGAGCGTCTTCATAGACCGTATTAACGTAGCGGCATATGGATTGGATTCCGCTCTTCGAAGAGAAGCGCGACCGGTTCCAGCGGTCGCTGGTGGCGCAGGGCAACGCGGCGTATGCCGCCGGGCTCGCGTTGCTGATGGCGGGCGACAGCCGGGCGGGCGAGTGGCTGCGGCGCGCGGCGGCACGCTGGCGGGAGAGCTGGGACGCCGGCGCGCCCGCGGACGCGTGGGGCAGGCCGGTCGGCGCGCTGAAGGCGTCGCTGCTGGCGGGCGACGAGCCGGCGCTCGAGGCGCTCGCGCCGTGGGCGCTCGAGCTCGGCACCGCGACCGCGGACTCGCCGATCGGGCGCTACGCGGCGGCGCTCGCCCTGCTTGTGCTCGGCCGCTGGCCGGAGG
>DASZBP010000031.1:0-5004 GCA_035943915.1 Gaiellaceae bacterium
TGCTGCTGCCACCGGTCGGTGCGGCCGTGCCGCTCGACCGTGCGCCGACTGACCCCGAACTCGTCCGCGACGGTTTGGTAGTCGCGCTGCTCGGGCGGCAACGAGACATAGAAGAGAAACGCCTGCTGCCAATCGATCGTGGCGCGACCGCTGTTGCTTCCCGGGCGGCGTTCAGCGGCCACCGTGCAGCCCTTCGTAGCGTTGGCGGATGACGTCGCAGTATCGGGGGTCAAGCTCGACGGTGAGGCAGCGCCGCCCGGTCTGTTCGCAGGCGATCAAGGTTGAGCCGGAGCCAGCGAACGGGTCATAGACGTGCTCGCCGCGCCGGCTCGAGTTCGCGAGCATGCCTTCGACCAAGGCGGTCGGCTTCATCGTCGGGTGCAGCTCGCTGCGGCCGGGCCGGTCGACCATGAACACGCTCGTTTGGTCGTTGCCGCCGTACCAACGGGTGCCCGCGTGGTTGCCGCGGCCGGGCCGCCCCGATCCTGGCAGATGGCCATAGAGGATCTCTTCGTGGCGGTAGTGGTAGTCGGAATGGCCGAGCACCATCGTGTCTTTCACCCAGACAAGCGTCTGCTGATGCACCCAGCCGACCTCAGCGAGGCCCGTGCGAAACGCCGTCCCTTGAGGGCCCGCGGGGCAGCAGACATAAAACGCGGCGCCCGGCGCGAGGAGCGGCGTCGCCACCTCAAGCACGCCGGCGAGCACCGCCGGCAACGCGTCGCTCGTGTCGTTGCGGATCGTCAGCCGCTCCGCCGACTTGCCGACGTAGTTGACCCCGTAGGGCGGATCGGTCCAAACCAGCGCCGGCCGCGACTCACCGACCAGCGCCGCGACCAGCGCGGCGTCGGCCGCATCGCCGCAGGCAAGCCGGTGCGAGCCGAGCTCGTAGATCACGCCGGACTGAGACTCCGGCTCCGACAGCACCGCCGGCACCTCGTCCGGGTCGGCCGGCCCGGTGAGACCGTCCAGGATCCGGTCAAGGTCCCGGTCCGCAAACCCAGTCAGCGCAAGGTCAACGCCCTGCAGGTTTAGCTCGCCAAGAACTCCGCCAGCGCAGGCTCATCCCACATTCCATAGGCGCTATTGTCGCGCAACGCCCACAGCCGCGCGCGCTGCGCATCAATGTCGACGGTCACTACCGGTATCGATTGCCAGCCGAGCTGACGCGCGGCCAGAAGCCGCTGATTGCCGCAGATCACCGTCCCATCAGGGAGCGCGATCAGCGGCCTCGCCGCCAGCATCTCCCGGTCAGCCTCAAGCGCCTTCATCAGATCGGCGAGCCGATCCGGCCGAATCGACCGCGGATTCTCCGGCCACGGCCGCAGCCGCGCAAGCGACAACTCCTGCGGCCCGGACACAACCGACGCCGTCTCCGGCGCAACAGCTTTCTCAATCATCGCCGTTAGTATCGGCGGCCGCGAGAAAAGCGCCCCTGCCGTCTTCGCGCCTGAGTCAGGCTCGGTGTCGCGAACCTTCCGGGACGATTCCTGTGGCGGCCAAGCCGGCCTGGGAATCGGAGCGCGAGTTCAGTACCAACGTGACGCGAGCCAGTTAGCTCTTGCGGCTTGGGGAGCTGCTCGGGGCTCGCACGCCGAGGGTCGGCTGGAAGGATGGGTGAACCGAGTAACGCGTCGCCTCGGTCAGGTTTCCAGCCACATCTGCAAAGCCTGGTCGATCGTACGAGTAGCTGATGCCACGACCGTCTCCGATGCCGAGGAACCCGAGGTCGTACAGCAGCTGAACGAGCGGCTGATAGCCATCCGCCCACGCCTCCGGCGCGTTGGCCCCGTTCCACACGGGCTCCGAGAGTTCGGTTACCCAGCGGACGCCTTCAAAGTCGGGCTCCACGATCAGCAGCGCTATGGCATTCAGATATTCGGTAAGCGCGTTCTGTCCCATCTCCATCGGTGCCCCGCGGAACACGTTGAACGCGCGATCTATCCCGGGATAGTTCGTCTTCCATTCATCGCGGAGCCCAGGAGCCGGTTCTGCGAGTAGCGTCCCTCGGCAGCCGTTACGTCTTTCCAGCTGAGCCGTGGCTTGCCCGCCGCGCCAGCGAGGCATTCATTGAGAAATGAGATGACATCGCGCGGCCGCAGTAGGGTCCGCGCGAGGATGTAATCCATCGGGTTCCCGCGCGCTTTCCCACTAGCGGGAAGAACGTCAGCGATTCCGCGAATTCCTTCAAGTCCCGCATGCTCGGCCGCCACGCGCGCACGCTCATCGGCCATAGCTACAAGTTCGTACGGGGTCCACTGGATGCGGAAGACGAGAGCGCGAAACTTCTCTTCCTGACCGCCCGTTCGCGAGCCGAAGTTGAGGTGTTCGAAAATGTTCGTACGGAGCGCGACGACGACCTTCAGATTCGAGACGCGCTGCAAGTCCAACACGGCACGGAACAGACAACGGATGAGGTCATTCGAGATCTTCTCATCGGCCCAATCCCGATCCAGGTCGTCAATCACAATGTACGTGTAGTTCTGTTCCGATGGAAGGACGTCCTCGTTTAGCACGGTGATCATCTTGTTGATTCGAGACAACTGCGTTTCGTTCACGAGTCGCTGGTAGCGGTCTGCGAGCTCACGTCTTATCGTCGTGGTGGTCGCGCTCAATCCCTCGATCCCTAGCTGTCCCTCGCCGACCATCGGGACGTCGACGGAAACGCCCGCAACCCCCTTGACCTGGTCCTCGAAACTGGTCGTGATCTCACGGACGCGTTCGTCCGTCTCAGCCCAGAAGCTCTCGCCGAACTGCTCGA
This sequence comes from Gaiellaceae bacterium, assembly GCA_035943915.1. Classification (GTDB taxonomy): domain Bacteria; phylum Actinomycetota; class Thermoleophilia; order Gaiellales; family Gaiellaceae; genus PALSA-600. The sequence continues at coordinate 2,762 of DASZBP010000031.1, forward strand.
GATAGTCGAGCGCCGCACGCTTGCTCGTGTCCCGCATGATCGTTTCCCGGAGCGTGGCGAGGACGGTGTGCTTCTTAGTTGGTGAATCGACCTTGTAGCGGTGGCGAATGATCTCCACGAGGAGAACGTGCTTCCACAGCGCGATGAACAACGGATCGAGATGTACGCCGAGTGCGTCAAGGCTTTCGGATTACACCGAGGTCAACGATGTAAGGCAGCGACAGGTCCTCAGGATTGATTCTGATGACACGCTGCGGCTGCACATCTTCGAGGCGCTGTAGTACAGCTGACTTTCCACTCCCCGTCCGCCCGACCAAAAGCACCGCGGATTGTCCCGCGACGCGACGGCCTGATATCCGGTCCACTCAATAAAACGCCTCGTCGAGCAGCGGATCGGCCTCGGCTTGCTCGCCGCCAAGGTTGAAGTCACTTCTTAGGCCCGCACGACGCGGCTTCGAGGTCACTTAGCTATCTAATCGCGTGCGGTGCCGAATGTGGAGCTGCTGTCATGGCTGGCCCGAGAGTTCCTGCCTGAGCACTTGCTCAGCGGGCAGCCGGAAACAGGGAGTCGAATGCTTGCGCCGCTTCTTCCTGCATGGTCGGCAGCACGTGCGAGTAGGTGTCAAGGGTAATCCCGACGCTCGCATGACCGAGCCGCTCCGACACGATCTTCGGATGCACCCCCTGCAGCAGCAGGAGCGTCGCGTGCGCGTGCCGCAGGTCGTGGAAGCGAAGTGGTGGCAGACTCTGTTTGCGCAGGAAGCGCGACCAGCCAGCCGACAGGCTGTCCGGGTTCAGCGGCGCGCCATTTCCGCGGTCGATCAGGAGACCGTCATCGTGCCAACTGTCGCCGAGCGTGTGGTGCCGTTCTTGTTGGCGTTCATGCTGACGCTGAAGGTACGGCCGCACGAACACGGGCAGCAGCACTGTGCGACGTGAGCGTTGTGTCTTCGGCTCCTCGAACACCAGCCCGTGCTGCGTTGGCTGCAACGTGCGCATCACTCGCGCCGCCGACCAGTCCGCATCGAGATCGGACCAGCGCAACGCGAGGATCTCACCACGGCGCATCCCGGTCGCAACAGCTAACGCGCACGGCAGCTCAAACGGCGACCCCTCCGTTGCAGCAAGCACACGCTCCACCAACTGCGGGTCGGCGACGAGCCGCGGCGATCGTCGCGGTCGTAGCGGTTGCGCGCCCGCCGCCGGATTCGCCAGCAACAACTGCCATCGCACTGCCTGCCCGAACGCCTGCGTCAACACCAAATGCAAGTTCAGCACCGACCCGCCCGCCAACGCACGCCCACCATCACCCGCCAGCAGCTCCCCGTACAGTCGCTGCAGCCGCAGCGGCGTCACGGCGATCAGCTCCAGCTCGCCGAGCGTCGGCAGCGCATGCAGTCTGACCAGCGACTCGTATCCCTCGAAGGTGCCGCGGCGCACGCGACCACGCATATGTGCGAGCCATCCCTCGAGGAACTCCCGCACCGACCCAGGTGCGGCCACAGGGGAGGAAGCGGTGTTCGGCATGACCACACCGATAGCTTCAGCACCGCGGACACATCCAGCCTGAGCCGCCTCTCCTTACACACTGTTATCTCGTGCTTGGCGGTGTCGGCCCTGTGGGGCGATTACTGTCCGACCATGCCGTTCGAACGGCAGCTGCCGAGCGACCAGGAACCCGAAGGCACGCCGCCGCCGCGCGACCATCCACCTGCGCGTAGCCTCGAACTGGTCTGTTCCGTCTGCGGCCAAGGGCGGATCCGCCGGCCGCTCTCAGCACACCGCCATCCGGTCGACGGCGAAATGATCAACACGCCGTGGTTCCACTACCTCGCCACCTGCCCGCACTGCCGCACACGCGGCAGCTGGAAGTAGTAAGTCGTCGGCGAAGCTCTACTTGTCGGGCGTGGCCAGGAGGCACCCGAGCCCGGCGCGGACAGCACCATGCGCTAGCGCGTGAGTTCTCGTCACCGCGCATCGGTGTCAGACGGTTCGCAAAGCCTCCGTCGGAGGCAGCAGAGCGGCGCGCACAGCAGGGAGGAGGCCCGCGACTCCAATGAGCAGTGCCGCGACCAAGCCTCCCGCCCATGCGGTTGTCGGCACACCGCCATCTGCTTACCCTCGGCGTCGCCGAGCCGTTCACGACGTCGCTGAAGGTGAGCGTCGCGCTCGGCTTTGCACTGGCGTTGCCGATCGTGCTCTGGCAGCTGTGGAGCTTCGTCGCGCCGGCGATGAGCCCCAAG
>DASZBP010000032.1:0-6584 GCA_035943915.1 Gaiellaceae bacterium
ACACCTTCCCGCCGCGCGCGCGACACGAGATAGCTCTGGATCCGACGAATGTCGTCCAGGCTGTCAAGGTACTTCGCCATCGGCCGGACGCCGCCGGTTGCCGTGTCACGAACGTGGAAATGCAGCCGATGGACGTCCTCGTCGGTGATCTGCATCACGACGTGAACGACGATCGCGCCCTCGAGGCTTCCCGTCACGAGCCCGGGAACGAGGTGAACGCCTTCGAGCACCATCGACCAACCCTCCGTCAGCGCGCGCTTGAGCGCCGCGTCGACCGCGACGCACACCTGCCGCGACTGCTCGAGGAAGCCGACCACCGTCGGATCGCCGGTCACGTCGGGCTCGACGACCGTGCCGGCCTCGAAGCTCGACGTGTGGATCGCCGGCATGAAGTCGGTCGAGAAAAACGCGCGCATCGTCTGGCGAATAAAGTCCGTGGAGGCAACACGCGTGATGCCGAGCCGGTGCGCAACCTCGACGGCAACGGTCGACTTCCCGGTCCCGGTCGCGCCGCCGACGAGCACGATGATCGGCCGGTCGAGGGCCTGGAACTCGCGCAGCTTCCGCAAACGGTGGGCGACGCGCTCGCCCTCGTCCTCGCCAAGCGTCTCGCGCGCGATCCGCTCCATCCGCTCGATGTCGACGGTCGGCTCGCCGCGCTCCGCCAGGTCGAGCTCGAGCCGCCGCGCCAGGTCGTACGCGCGATCCGCTGCGACGCCGACGGCGATCAGCGCGCGGGCCATCATCCCCTTCGAGTACGGGAGCTCCTTCGAGCCGAGCGGCACCGGCTCGAACGAGGTCACGCGGCCACCAGCGCTTCCTCGTCGACGCCGACCAGTTCGTTCCCTGCGAACACGACGCGAATGCCGCGGTCGAACGCATGCTCCGCGACGACGTCGATCGCCGCTCCCTTCAGCTCGACCAGATACGTGTCGGCATCGACGAGGTCGGCGCGCAGGGCGTCTCGATTCGCGAGGTGCGGCGACACGCGCACGATGTCCGCGTCGAGGTGAGACACGTCGGTGCCGCCTGCCGTGAAGACCGCAACGCGTCCTTCGAGCGGCTCCGCGGGCGCGAGCCGAAGCAGCGGCTCTTCGATCACGACGTCGGCGAGCAGACGGCGGTACGTGTCGAGGTACGGGTCGCGCGACGCGCGGCCCACGACGAGCACGCGCCGGTCGACATCCACCGGCGGGATCGCCGAGCCGCTGCCGTCGAAGATCACGATGTCCGGCCGCCGCTCTGCTGCGATCCGCGCACCCTCCAGGACGTTCGAGGTGAACACCGCGCCTGCGAGCCCACCACCCGCGCGGCGGCACCCGATCGCCGGCACGCCGGCGAGCACTGCCGTCTCGAGGTGATCGGACGCGGCGTGCAGCCCGGCGCGCGAGCGCGCAACGAGCTCCTCCACCGTGGGCGCGGACTCGACGACTTCCGGCTCCGGCGGGCCGCCACGGCCCATCGAGACGACGACCACGCTGCGCTCGCGCGCAAGCAGCCGCGCGAGGTGAATCGTCACCGCCGTCTTCCCCACGCGCTTGCCGGTCCCGAACACGGCGATCGACGGCAGCTCGAACGGCGCGAACGGCGGCGGCTCGAAGCGGAAGTCCGCTCCGTGGTACGCGAGGCCGGCGGCGAGCGCGCGCGAGATCCATTCCATGCGCTCGCGCGGCCCGAGCACGGGCTCGTCGCTCAGGTCGACGACCACCTCCGCGCCGGCAAAGTCGGTGACGAGCGGCACGCCGTAGTCGGCGCCCGGGCGCAGCTTCTCCGTGCCGCCGACGAGGATCGCCCCCACCCACTCGTACGGCAGGGCACGGAGCGCATCGCGCACGACGGGCGCGTAATGCTCACCGTCGATGAGTGCTACCGCGAGTACGTCCCGCTCCCGAGGTCGAACTCGATGATCCGCTCCTCGCCGTGGTACGGGTAGCGCCGTGTGACCTCGACGCGCATGTCCTCCGCCCGGATCAGGTTGTAACAGGGCCGCGTGTTGCCTCTCAGGCGCAGCGTCGACACGGTGCCAGTGTTCACGACGTACAGCTCTTCGAGCTTCCACGCGTACGGCACATGCTTGTGGCCCGACAGCACCAGGTGCACGCCTGCGCGCAGGAGGCACTCAAGCGCGTCGCCCGCGTCGTAGACGACGTTGCGCTCACGTCCCGTGCCGGGGATCGGCAGCAGATGGTGATGCAGCACGAAGATGCGCAGGTCGGCGGGCTCGGCCGCGAACTCCTGCTCGATCCACGGATAGCGGCCGCGGCCGATCTGCCCGTGATCGAGATCCGGCTCGGTCGAGTCGATCGCGACGACCGTCACGCCGTTCTTCCGCAGGACCGAGCTGCGATCGCCGAACAGCGTCTCGAAATGGACGTAGCCGACGTTTCGGGAGTCGTGGTTGCCGGGGACGACAACCATGGCGTCACACTCGATGCGGTCGAGGTAACGGCGGGCACGGACGTACTCCTCTTTGAACCCGAAGGTCGTCAGGTCGCCGGAGCACACAACCAGATCGGGCTTCGCCTCGTTGATTTCCGAGATGGCCCGCTCCAGGAGGTCTGGCACGAAATGGGGATCGCCGACATGAAGATCCGAGAGATGAGCGATCGTCAGTGGCCCCATGCCGCGGACCCTATGCGAGAGGCGGCATCCGAGGCCATCGCTACCCTGGCTCAAGTGCTGCCGGAACTACCGGATTTCCAGGCATATTGCGGAACAGAACCGCCGCGTTTTGCCAACCCCGCGGAGCTGGAGTACGCCAAGATCCTCGACTGGTACGGGATTCCCTGGCAGTACGAGCCCACGACGTTCGTGCTCGAGCGCGACGCGGAGGGCCGCGTCGTCGAGGCGTTCACGCCCGACTTCTATCTCCCGGACCAGGATCTCTACCTCGAGGTCACGGTGATGAAGCAGTCGCTCGTCACGCGAAAGAACCGCAAACTGCGGAAGCTGCGAGCGCTTCGGCCCGAGATCAAGATCAAGCTCTTCTACGAGCGCGACTTCGAGCGGCTCGCACAGCGGTACGGCCTGCGGAAGGCCTCCTGAGCGTTCTGACGTTGGGAAACACCGACGAGCGCATTGGCGAGATCTTCCTCGCCGAGGAGGAGCTGGCGGCGCGGGTGGCCGAGCTCGGAGCGGAGATCGCCCGGGACTACGAGGGCCTCGAGCCTGTCCTGATCGCGTCGCTGAAGGCGTCGATCCCGTTCGTCGCCGACCTCTCGCGCAACCTGCCGATCCACCACGCGCTCGATTTCGTCCAGCTCGCCGGCTACGGGCCGGCCGAGCATGAGAGCCACGACGGCATCCGCTTCCTGAAGGACGTGACGATCGAGGTCGAGGGCCGCCACGTGCTGCTCGTCGACGAGGTCGTCGACACCGGGCTGACCCTGAACTACCTCTCCAAGACGCTGACGCTGCGCCACCCGGCCTCGCTGCACGCGGTCACGCTGTTCGACCGGCCCTACCGCCGCCTGGTCGAGGACATCCCCGTGCGGTACATCGGTTTCACGATTCCCGACGCGTTCTTCGTCGGCTACGGGTTCGATCTCGAGGAGCGCTGGCGGAACCTGCCCGACCTGCGCCAGCTGCGCGAGATTTAGGACCGTCTAAAATCACCGTGTGACCTCCCCAGGGCAAGCGCTGCCGCCTGGCCTTCGTACCGTCGACGAGGCCCTCCACCGCACGCGCTTCCGGATCTTGCCGTTCCTCGGGCCGGCGTTCATCGCCTGCGTCGCGTACATCGACCCGGGCAACTTCGCGACGAACATCTCGGCGGGCTCGCAGTTCGGCTACCGGCTGATCTGGGTGATCGTCGCCGCGAACCTGCTCGCGATGCTGATCCAGACGCTGTCGGCGAAGCTCGGCATCGCGACGCGGCGGAATCTCGCCGAGGTCTGCCGGGAGCAGCTGCCTCGCCGCGTGGCGATCGGGCTCTGGCTGCAGGCGGAGGCGATCGCGATGGCGACCGATCTGGCGGAATTCCTCGGCGCGGCGGTCGGCATTCACCTGCTCGTCGGCATCGGGCTCTTCCCGTCGGCGATCGCGGCCGGAGTCGCGTCCCTCCTCATCCTCGAGCTGCACCGCCTCGGCGTGCGGCTGTTCGAAGCGGTGATCGCCGCGCTCGTAGGCGTGATCGGCGTCTGCTACCTCGCGGAGCTCGTGTTCGCGAGCCCGAACTACGGCGCCGTGCTGCGTCACGCGGTGTCGCCTCAGTTCGGCGGGCACGAGGCGGTACTGCTCTCGGTCGGGATCCTCGGCGCGACGGTGATGCCGCACGTGATCTACCTGCACTCCGCCCTGACGCAGGACCGGCTCGTGGCGGAGAGCGACGAGGAGGCGCGGACGCTGATGCGGTACACGCGCTTCGACGTCGTCCTCGCAATGACGATCGCCGGCGCGATCAACGTCGCGATGCTCGTCATGGCCGCGTCGACCTTCTTCAAGCAGGGGCTGGTCCACGTCGCGTCGCTCGAAGGTGCGCACCGAACGCTCGAGCCGATCCTCGGCTCCGCCTCCGGGATTCTGTTCGCGCTCGCACTGACCGCATCCGGGCTGTCGAGCTCCGCCGTCGGGACGCTCTCCGGGCAGGTCGTCATGCAGGGGTTCATCGAGCGGCAGATCCCGCTCGTCGTGCGCCGCGTCGCGACGATGGCGCCGGCGTTCATCGTCATCGGCATCGGCCTCGACCCGACGCGCACGCTCGTCGTGTCGCAGGTCGTGCTCTCGTTCGGAATCCCGTTCGCGCTGATCCCGCTCGTCTGGTTCACCGCGCGCCGCGACGTCATGGGACGGCTCGTGAACTCGCGCCCGGTGACGATGCTGGCAGGCGGCGTGGCGGCGCTGATCGTCGCGCTGAACATCTTCCTGCTCGCGCAGATTCTCTGAGCCGGACCAAAAAACGGGCGCCCCGGGGGGAGGCGCCCGCTCGTCGGGAGACGATCGAATCGGCAGCGAGACGCATTCGCCCTTCGCCTGGCTTACCGTTTGTAAGTGGTAAACGACCAACGCGCGAATCGAGTTACGGGGGTTCGGGAGCGCCTGGGCGGGCAACAACGAGGCACAACCCGCACAAAGGAGACCCTGTACATGCCCGCATTGCTCCTGGTCCTGCTGATCGTGATCATCCTCTTCGTCCTCGGCTTCGCCGTGGTGAAGTTCCTGATCTGGGTCGCGATCGTCCTCGCGATCATCTGGCTGATCGGCTTCTTCGCCCGCGGCGCGTCCGGTGGGCGCTGGTACCGCTGGTAGAGGCTTAGGGCAGGTAGCCCAGCGGGTCGACGGGATTCCCGTCGACCCGCACCTCGAAATGGAGGTGCGGCCCCGTGCAGTGGCCGGTGCAGCCGACGTAGCCGATGACCTGGCCCTGGTCGACCTGCTGCCCGCACGTCACGGCGATCGAGCTCTGGTGGCCATACGCGGTGGCGAGATTGCCGCCGTGGTCGATCACCACGAAGTTCCCGTAGCCCTCTTCCCAGCCGCAGTAGATGACCGTCCCGCCGGCCGCGGCGTGGATCGGCGTGCCGTAGCCGACGCCGATGTCGATCCCCTGGTGCATGCGGCCCCAGCGCCAGCCGAACGGGCTGGTGATCGGCCCGCTCACCGGCCAGACCAGGCCGGCGTCCGACGCGGTCTGCGTCGGGCCGCTGCTGTTGCGTGACTGCGCGGCGCGGATGCGCGCTGCGATCGAGGCGCTCGCCGCCGTGAGCGAGTCGATCTCCTCCGCCTCCGCGCGTTGCGTCGAGTTGAGCTTGTCGAGGGCGATGAGCTGGGTCTGCCGCTGCGATGCGATGTCGTTCTTGGCGCCGACGAGCTCGCTGCGCACCGACCGCGCCTGAGCCGAGCGCTCGGCGATCACGCGCGTCTCGCCGCGCACCGTGTCGCGCAGCTTCGTCGTGCGCTTGCGTGCCGCCTTCGCCTGCGTGCGCGCCTCGTGCACGGCGGTCGCGATTCGCCTGTCGTTCCGGCTGAGCTCCTTGATGTACTGGACTTCGTCCAGCGCCGACTGCAGGTTCTGCGCGCCGAACACGACCTCGAGCGTGTTCGCCTGTCCGGACTCGTAGAGCTTGACGAAGCGCTGCTCGAGCACATGCACCGCCTGCGTGTACTCGCGCTGCAGGAAGCGGTACCTGCCCGTCTGCAGCGCGTAGAGCTTGTTCAGCGCGTTGAGGCGCTTCTCGTGGAGCTGCAGGTCGGCGTCGAGCGTGCTCACGCGCAGGGAGACGTCACCGACGCGCGCCTCGAGATCGCGGATGCGCTGTGTGTAGCCGCTGACAGAGTTGCGGAGCCTCTGCTCCTGCTGCTTCTGCTGCTCGACGCGCGCGTTGAGCGCACCGATCTGCTTGTCGACCTGGTGCTTCTTCTGGACGTCGTCTGCGAGGGCAGGCGTCGCCGCAAAGAGCAGCACGAACAGTGCGAACGCGACTCGCCGCATGGCGAGACGTTCGCCGTTCGGCGCGGGGAATCCTGCGCTACGGCTGCGGAATGTCCGCCTCGTCGGGCGGCGGATACGGCTCGGGGACCGGCGCCGGGGCCGGCGGTGTCCCCTCGTCGGGCGGCGGGCTGGGCTCAGGGATGTCCATCGCCGG
>DASZBP010000033.1:0-3035 GCA_035943915.1 Gaiellaceae bacterium
CAAGCCCGACGACCACCGCGAGCTGATCGAGCAGCGCACGAAGTCGGGGTACAAGGTGCTCGACACGCTCGAGTCGCACATCGCGGATCGCGAGTGGTTCGTCGGCGGCTCGATGACGCTCGCGGACGTCGCGCTGTATGCGTATACGCACGTCGCGCCGGAGGGTGGCTTCGATCTCGAGCCGTACCCAGGCATCAGGAACTGGATCGCGCGTGTCGAGGCCCAGCCGGGCCACGTCGCGATCGACGCGTAGCCGTTAGCTGATCGAGATCTGTGCGCCGGTGACTGAGCCGGAGACGAGGCGCACCCACGTCTTGCGCGCGAGCGCGCCGCTCCAATGCACGTAGCCGCCCGTGCCCGGACGAAGGGTCGCGATCGTCGACCAGTGCGAGCCGACCTTCTTCTCGAGCTGTGCCGTCGACCCGGTCCCCGGCGCGCGCAGCTGGCCCCACAGCGCGACGGTCGAGCCGCTGCGCGCCGTCTCCGCCAGCGGAAGCTCGAACGCCGAGTACGCAAGCTTGCGCGAGCCGCCGAGCGTGACGAGGCCGCTCTGAAAGCGCGCGACATCGGGCTCGTCGCGGTAGAGGTACTGGATCAGCATGTCGACGCGCGACGTGCGATACGCCTGGAAGTCGCCCTGGCCGACGTAGCGCGCCTGCAGCGTCGGCGACACGCCGAGCAGGTGGTCGGGCGGGTTCGTCTGGTAGCCGTACTCGGTGAGCCAGATGCGGGCGCGCCCGAAGTCGTGCGCGACGAGCGACTCGAGGCGCTTCACGGTCGCCATCGTCAGCGTCGAGCAGTACGAGCAGCTGCCCGTCAGCGGTGTCTCGCGATGCGGGTCGAGGGGGTACGGGTTGTGCGCGTACGCGTCGAGCTTCGCGTGGGCGGCGTGCATTCCCGCGATCCACGCGACCGGCGACACGCCGCCCGACGATGCGCGCGGCGCCGTCACGCCGCCGCCGACCTGCGCGCCTGAGATCGCGCCGTGGATCGCCGCGTAGCCGGGATTGAGCAGCCGGGTGACGTAGATCGACGGCGACGTCGGCTTCAGCCACCGAGCCTGGTTCGGCTCGTTCCAGATCAGCCAGCGCTTCACCCACGGGTAGCGCAGCGCAGCGGCGCGCGCGAAGTTCTTGAAGTCGGTCGTGTTCGACGGCGCGTAGTTCGTCCCGTGACCACCATTCGCCCACGACGGCGTCGCGAGCAGCTGCAGCACGACGCCGATGCCGTGCGTGCGCAGGCCGTTGACCACGGCGTCGTCGGCGGTCCAGTCGTACGCGGGGTCGTTCGGGCTCGCTGCCTCGGCCGGGCGCGCCTTCGCGATCTGGCTCCAGTTGAGCGTGAAGCGCACGATCTGGACGCCCATCGTCTGCAGCTGCGTCAGCCGGGACTCGAGCGTCCCGGGCGCGTCCGCTAGCCACGCGTCGTCGGTGAGGCCGTACTGGATGCTGGTCGCGGCCGCGGCCGGCGGTGCGGCAAACGCGCCGGCGGCAAAGGCACAGGCGCCGATCACGAAGGCAAGCGTCACCAGGCGCGCGAAGGTCGTGCGGAAGCTCATAGCCGTGGCTTCGCCCCCGATGACGGTTGCCAAACCGCCTGTGGAGCGGTTTTCACACTTTCGGAACAGAGCCGTTTCCCACGCGTTGCAACTCCCGCCGTACCGTCGTCTCATGGCCTCCAACACCACAACCCCGTCCCGCATCGCCACGCCCTGGGGACGCACCACGCTCGTCGAGCAGGTGACGCTGCCTCAGTCCGTCGGCGACAAGCGCTTCAAGTCACTGGTCGAGCTGCTCGAGACCGAGAAGGGCGACTACCTCGTCCGGATCGCCTACTCGACCGACGGCAGCGTTCGCCGCGGCCCCGTCACGCTGCGCCCGAAGGACATCGAGAAGCTCCACACGGCTCTCGCGAAGACCCCGGCACTCGCAGCCGTGCTCGGACTCGGAGGCGACGCCTAGACGGAGATCGCAGCCGACAATCGAGCCGCGTCGACCAGCGAGCGGAGGATCAGCGCGCCGTCGGTCGAGCCGAGCAGCGCGTCGACCGCGTGCTCCGGATGGGGCATGAGTCCGAAGACGTTGCCGTCGGCGTTGACGACGCCCGCGACATCGGCGATCGCGCCGTTCGGGTTCTCGCCGCCGGTGTACCGCATCAGCAGCTGGCCGGCGGCGTCGAGCTCCGCGAGCAGCTCGTCGTCGGCGAACCAGCAGCCCTCGCCGTGCTTCACGGGGATCGTCAACTGTGCGCCCGGATCGCAGCGTGAGGTGAACGGCGTATCCGTGCGCTCGACAACCAGCGCGACGTCGCGGCAGACAAACGACAGCGATGCATTCGGGCGCAGCGCGCCGGGAAGCAGCCCTGCCTCGGTGAGAATCTGGAAGCCGTTGCAGATGCCGAGCACGAGCCCGCCGCAGCCGGCGAACTCCGTCACCGCGCGCATGATCGGCGAGAAGCGCGCGATCGCGCCGCAACGGAGGTAGTCGCCGAACGAGAAGCCGCCGGGCAACACGACGGCCGCCGTGTCGGCGGGCAGTGACTCTTCGTCGTGCCAGACCGCGCGTGCGTCCGCCCCAAGCAGCTCGAGCGCGTGGAGCGCGTCACGATCGTCGTTCGAGCCCGGGAAGACAGGGACGGCGATGACGGGCTTCATGCGTCCGCGAACGCGATCTCGTAGCTCTCGATCAGAGGGTTCGTCAGCAGCTGCTCACACATCCGCTCGAGCTCGCCGCGTGCCGCCTCAGGGTCGTCCGTCGCCAGGTCGCCATCGATGACCCGGCCGACCCGCGCGTCGCCCACGTTGAACCCGAGATGCCTGAGCGACGTCGACACGGCCTGACCCTGCGGATCCAGGATCCCGGGCTTCGGCCGCACGAGGACGGTCGCCCTCATCCGAGGACGACCGACGGGTTGGCGATGTAGTCGTCGAACGAGATGTCCGTCAGCTGCTCGAACGCCTCGACGTAGCGGGCGCGCGTGCCGGCGACGACCTCGTCGGTGAGCTCCGGGCCGGGATACGTCTTGTCCCAGCCGAG
>DASZBP010000034.1:0-15196 GCA_035943915.1 Gaiellaceae bacterium
CTCGGGTGCCCGCCGCTCTCGGAGGCGCTGCACGAGACCTACCGCGAGCACGGCGTCGACCTGCGGCTCGAGGCGAGGGAGATCCCGACGGAGGCCGACATCGTCGTCGCCGGCGTCGGCGTCATCCCGAACACCGAGCTCGCGCAGGCGGCGGGGCTCGAGGTGAACAGCGGTGTCGTCGTCAACGAGCGCTTCGAGTCGTCGAAGCCCGGCATCTACGCGGCGGGCGACGTCGCCGAGTTCTACGACCCGCTCTACCGCAAGCACCGCCGGATCGAGCACTGGTCGACCGCCGCGTACCACGGGACGACACTCGGGCGGATCCTCGCCGGCGAGCCCGAGCGCTACGACGCCGTCTCGGCGTTCTTCTCCGAGGAGTTCGGCAAGACGTTCCGCTACTTCGGCGATGCCTCCGGGCACGACGACTCGGCGCTCGAAGGCGACTTCCGCGGCGATCGCGCCGTCTTCCGGTTCCTCGAGGGCGGCCGGACGATCGCCGCGGCGGCGACGGGGCTCGACGACGCTGAGGTCGCCGAGCTGACGGACGAGATCCGTACCGGCGTGTCGGCCGCCGCGTAGGCGCTACGCTCGCAGGGGTAGTCATCCCGGCGAGGAGGAGAGTGTGGCGAAGGACGTCGAGCAGCTGTCGATCGACACGATCCGGACGCTGTCGATGGACGCGGTGCAGCAGGCGAACGCGGGCCATCCGGGCACGGCGATGGCGCTCGCGCCGCTCGCCTACCTCCTCTACAAGGAAGTCCTCCGCCACAACCCGGCGAGCCCGCACTGGCCGAACCGCGACCGGTTCATCCTGAGCGCGGGGCACGCCTGCATCCTCCAGTACTCGGCGCTGCACCTCGCGGGCTACAACCTCACGCTCGAGGAGCTCAAGCGCTTCCGCCAGTGGCAGTCGGCCACGCCGGGTCATCCGGAGTTCCGCCACACGGACGGCATCGAGGTCACCACCGGGCCTCTCGGCCAGGGCTTCGCGAACGGCGTCGGCATGGGCATCGCCGAGCGCTTCCTCGCCGGCACGTTCAACCGGCCGGGGAGCACGATCGTCGACCACCGCACGTACGCGATCTGCTCCGACGGCGACCTGATGGAAGGTGTCTCGTACGAGGCGGCGTCGATCGCGGGTCGCCTCGGGCTCGGCAAGCTCGTCTACTTCTACGACGACAACCACATCACGATCGACGGCACGACCGCGCTTTCGTTCACCCACGAGGACAAGCGCAAGCGGTTCGAGGCGCAGGGTTGGCACGCGCAGTTCGTCGACGACGTGAACGACCTCGACGCGCTGCGCGCCGCGATCGCCGAGGCCCATGAGGTCGAGGACAAGCCGTCGATCGTCATCGTGCGCTCGCACATCGCGTACCCGGCGCCACACGCGATCGATACCGCGAAGTCGCACGGCAGCCCGCTCGGCGAAGACGAGGTGCGCGCCGCGAAGGAAGCGATGGGCTGGAACCCGGACGACCACTTCGTCGTGCCGCAGGACGTCGCCGAGCACATGAACGGCGTCGCGCGCGGCCAGGCGTTGGAAGATGAGTGGCAGTCCCAATTCTCAGCGTGGGCGCAGGCGTTCCCTCTTGACCGTGAGAAGTGGGACGCCGCGTGGCGCGGGAAGATCGCGCCGTGGTCGCTGCCGGAGTTCAAGGCAGGCGAGGAAGTCGCGACGCGCGACGCCGGCAAGACGGTGATGCAGGCGTTCAAAGATGCGGTGCCGACGATGATCGGCGGCGCCGCAGACCTCGTCGAGTCGACGAAGACGGAGTTCGTCGGTGGCGGGCTCTTCTCGTCGCAGTGGTCGGGACGCAACATCGCGTTCGGCATCCGCGAGCACGCGATGGGCTCGATCGTCAACGGCATCGGCGTGCACGGCGGCTGCGTGAAGCCGTACGGCTCGACGTTCCTGATCTTCAGCGACTACATGCGCCCCGCCGTCCGCCTCTCGGCGCTGATGAAGCTGCCGGTCGTCTGGGCGTGGACGCATGACTCCGTCGCGCTTGGCGAGGACGGCCCGACGCATCAGCCGGTCGAGACGTACGCGGCGCTGCGCGCGATCCCGAATCTCTGGTTCATGCGCCCCGGCGACGCGACCGAGACCGCGTACGCGTGGAAGGTCGCGCTCGAGCGGCAGGACGGGCCTGTCGCACTTGCGCTGTCGCGCGAGAAAGTGCCGACGCTCGACCGCAACGACGTCGCCGACGCCGCGGGTGTCGAGAAGGGCGCCTACGTGCTCTGGGACTCTGCCGACTCGCCCGACCTGATCCTGATCGGCACGGGCGCGCAGCTCGGGCTCACGCTCGATGCGGGCCGCACGCTCGCCGCGGACGGGACGGCCGTGCGGGTCGTGTCGATGCCGTGCTGGGAGCTTTTCGAGGAGCAGCCGTCCGACTACCGCGACGAGGTGCTGCCGCCCGACGTGAAGGCGCGCCTCTCCGTCGAGCCGGGTGTCGAGCTCGGCTGGTCGAAGTGGGTCGGCGACCAGGGCGACTCGATCTCGATCGAGCACTTCGGCGCGTCGGCGCCGGGCACGACGGTCCTGGAGAAATTCGGTTACAACCTCGACAACGTGGTCGCGCGCGCTTCGGCTCTGCTATCCCGCGTGTCGTGAAAGTCGCCGTCGCTTTCGACCACCGGGGTGTGCACCTGCGCGATGCGGTGCTGAGCTCGCTCAGCGAGCACGAGGTGATCGACTTCGGCACCGATACGGACGCGGTGCGCATCGACTACCCCGACAAGGCGCGCGAGGTCGGCGAGGCGATCCAGAGCGGCAAGGCTGAGCGCGCGGTGCTCGTCTGCGGCTCCGGCGTGGGTGCGTCGATCGCCGCGTGCAAGATGACGGGGATTCGCGCAGCGATCTGCCACGACTCCTACAGCGCCCACCAGGGCGTCGAGCACGACGACATGAACGTGCTTTGCCTCGGGTCGGAGGTCGTCGGCCCGTCGCTCGCCGTCGAGCTGGTGCAGGCATTCCTCGGCGCGAAGTTCGCCGGCGAGGGGCGCTACCTCGAACGTTTGCTCAAAGTCGCAGAGATGGAAAGGGAGATGAAAGATGGCCAAGTCACGTCTGCATGAGGTCGCGGCGCGCGGCCAGTCGGTCTGGTTCGACACGCTCTCACGTGAGCTCGTCCAGTCCGGCGAGCTGAAGCGCATGATGAAAGAGGACGCTGTCACGGGCGTGACGTCGAACCCGACGATCTTCCAGAAGGCGCTGTCGCAGGGCGATGCGTACGACGAGCAGCTGAAGTCGTGCCTCGAGAAGTCCGACGACGCAGCCGAGATCTTCTTCCAGCTCGCGCTCGAGGACATCCGCGACGCGTGCGACGTCCTGCGTCCCGCGTACGACTCGAGCAAGGGCGGGGACGGCTACGTCTCGATGGAAGTGCTGCCCGGCCTCGCGTACGACACCGAAGGGACGTTCGAGCAGGCGCGCTGGATCGCGACGGAAGTCGACCGCCCGAACCTCTACGTGAAGATCCCGGCGACGATGGCCGGCCTGCCGGCGATCGAGGACTGCACCGCGCACGGGACGTCGATCAACATCACGCTGATCTTCTCGCTCGACCGCTACAAGGCGGTCGTCGAGGCGTACCTGCGCGGACTCGAGCGCCTGGTCGCGGGCGGCGGCGACCCGTCGAAGATCAACTCCGTCGCGTCGTTCTTCGTCTCGCGGGTCGACACCGAGGCGGACAAGCGCCTCGGCGACAAGCCGAAGCTCAAGGGGAAGCTCGCGATCGCGAATGCGAAGCTCGCGTACCAGCACTACCTCCAGGAGTTCTCCGGTCCGCGGTGGGAGTACCTCGAGAGCAAGGGCGCGCGCAAGCAGCGCTGTCTCTGGGCGTCGACGTCGGTGAAGAACCCGGACTACCGCGACGTGATGTATGTCGAGGAGCTGATCGGCCCCGACACGGTAAATACGATGCCGCTCGAGACGATCGAGGCGTTCCAGGATCACGGCGAAGTACGCGGCGACACCGTGCTCGAGGGCATCGAGAAGGCGGAGAAGCTTCTCGTTAAGCTGCGCGAGGCGGGTGTCGACTACGACGACGTGGTCGAGACGCTCGAGCGCGAGGGCGTGGAGAAGTTCGCCGACTCGTACGACCAGCTGCTCGAAGGGATCCGCGCGAAGACGTCCGTGCTGGCGGCCGCGTGAGCGACCGCGAGCTCGTCGATCGGATCTGGGCGAGCGACGCAAGCGTCTGGACATCGAGCGGCGAGGAGAAGTGGCTCGGCTGGCTCGACGAGTCATGGCGCCTCGCCGAGGACGCGGCGCTTGTCGTGCAGTTCGCCGAAGACGTCGTCGATCGTGTCGACAGCGTCGTGCTGCTCGGCATGGGCGGCTCGTCGCTCGCGCCGGAAGTGCTGCGGCGCTCGTTCCTGCAGGAGACGTTCCACGTCCTCGACACGACGCACCCGAAGGCGATCCGAGCGCTCGAGCAGCAGATCGACGTGAAGCGCACGCTGTTCGTGTCCGCGTCGAAGTCGGGCTCGACGCTCGAGACGCGCTCGCACACCGACTACTTCTGGGAGAAGAACCCCGACGGCCGCTACTGGGCCGCGATCACCGACCCCGGGTCCGAGCTCGAGAAGCTCGCGGGTGAGCGCGACTTCGCAGCGACGTTCTTCGGCGAGCCGACGATCGGCGGCCGCTACTCGGCGCTGTCGATGTTCGGGATGGTGCCGGCGGCGCTGATGGGCATCGACATCGTGCGGCTGCTGCTGCGCGCGCACGAGATGGCCGACGCGTGCAAGTTCGCGGAAGGCAACCCGGGCCTCGAGCTCGGACTGTCGCTCGGCGAGAACTGGCGCGGGGGGCGCGACAAGGTGCTGATCAATCCAAACCCGGGCGGCTTCGGCCTCTGGGCCGAGCAGCTGATCGCCGAGTCCACGGGCAAGCAGGGGAAGGGCCTCATCCCGTGCCCCGGCGAGACCGCGGACGGCCCCGACCGGCAGCAGCAGGAAGTGCGCGTCAGCGACCCGTACGAGCTCGGCCAGGAGTTCTTCCGCTGGGAGTTCGCGACCGCGGTCGCGGGCTCGATCCTCGGCATCAACCCGTTCGACCAGCCGGACGTGCAGGCGGCGAAGGACAAGACGAAGGAGATTCTCGCCGGCGGCGGCGAGCCCGACGTGTCGCCGCAAAGCTCGCCCGACGAGCTGTTCGCGCAGGCGCGCGAAGGCGACTACGTGTGCATCCAGGCGTTCGTCGAGCCGAACGACGCGAACGAGGCGAAGCTCCTCGAGCTCGCCGGCCGCGCGCGCGAGTCGACGGGCTGCGTCGTCACACACGGCTTCGGGCCGCGCTACCTGCACTCGACCGGCCAGCTGCACAAGGGCGGCCCGAACTCGGGCCTCTACCTGCAGGTCGTCGACGACACCGGCGCCGAGCTCGCGATCCCCGAGCAGCCGTTCGGCTTCGGGAAGCTGATCCGCGCGCAGGCCGCCGCGGATCTCGAGCTGCTGAAGGAGCGCGGCCGTCGCGTCGCGCGCATCCGACTGGAGGAGATCTAGATGCAACTCGGCATGATCGGGCTCGGCCGCATGGGCGGCAACATGACCGAACGCCTGCGCGAGCACGGGCACGACGTCAAGACGTACGACCCGCAGGTCGAGTCAACTGCGAAGTCGCTCGAGGAGCTCGCGGGCCAGCTCGACTCGCCGCGCTCGTTCTGGATGATGGTGCCTGCGGGCAAGATCACCGA
Source organism: Gaiellaceae bacterium (assembly GCA_035943915.1). Taxonomy (GTDB): domain Bacteria; phylum Actinomycetota; class Thermoleophilia; order Gaiellales; family Gaiellaceae; genus PALSA-600. The sequence goes on from DASZBP010000034.1 coordinate 5,709, forward strand.
GGACACGTTCCAAACGCTGCTCTCGGTCGGATTATCGGGTGACGTGATCGTCGACGGCGGCAACTCGAACTTCCGCGACTCGCAGCGGCGCAACGCGGAGGCGAATGCGAAGGGCATGCACTTCGTCGACTGCGGGACGTCCGGCGGCGTCTGGGGACTCGAGAACGGCTACTGCCTGATGGTCGGCGGCGACGACAGTGCAGTCGCACAGGTCGAGCCCGTGTTCGAGGACCTCGCGCCCGAGGACGGGTACGCGCACGTCGGGCCGAGCGGTGCGGGCCACTTCGTGAAGATGGTCCACAACGGCATCGAGTACGGCCTGATGCAGGCGTACGCCGAAGGCTTCGAGGTGATGAAGGCATCCGAGTTCGATCTCGACCTGCACGAGATCGCCGGCATCTGGCGCTACGGCTCCGTCGTGCGCAGCTGGCTGCTCGAGCTGCTGTACGCGGCGTTCGAACTCGAAGGTCCGCATCTCGACAAGATCAAGGGCTACGTCGAGGACTCCGGCGAAGGCCGGTGGACGATCCACGAGGCGATGGCCGAGGACGTGCCGGTGCCGGTGATCACGGCCGCGCTGTTCGCGCGCTTCGCGTCGCGGCAGGACGAGTCGTTCGCCGCGAAGGTGAACGCCGCGCTGCGGAACCAGTTCGGCGGCCACGCGGTGCGCGCGGAGTGAGCGAGGCCGAGAACCCGCTCGCCGAAGGGCTGTCGCTTCGGCGCCGACCCGACCCGTGCATCCTCGTCATCTTCGGCGCGTCGGGCGACCTGACGTCGAAGAAGCTGATGCCCGCGCTGTACTCGTTGCAGCTGCGCGGCCTGCTGCCGGAGAAGTTCGGCATCGTCGGCGCTGCGCGCACCGACGAGACGGACGACGCGTTCCGGGAGCGGATGAAGCAGGCCGTCAAGGATCACGCGCGCGATCCGTTCCGCGACGACGTCTGGGACTCGCTCGCCGCAGGGATGCACTACGTCACGCTTGACTTTGCCGACGACAAGGGCGAGGACGAGCTGCGCGACACGCTCACGAAGCTCGACGACGAGCGCGGCACCGGCGGCAACCGCGTCTACTACTTCGCCGTGCCTCCGGCCGCGATCGGCACGCTCGTGCAGGAGATCGCCGAGCGCCGTGGCGCCGAGGGCTGGATCCGGCTCGTCATCGAGAAACCGTTCGGCCACGATCTCGACTCCGCGAAGGCGCTGAACGCTCTGCTGCAGAAGGACTTCGCCGAGAACGAGGTCTTCCGCATCGACCACTACCTCGGCAAGGAAACGGTCCAGAACATGCTGGCGCTGCGCTTCGCGAACGGCATCTTCGAGCCGATCTGGAACCGGCAGTTCATCGACCACGTGCAGATCACCGTCGCCGAGTCGATCGGCATCGAGAACCGTGCGGGCTACTACGAGTCCGCAGGCGCGATCCGCGACATCTTCCAGAACCACCTGCTGCAGCTCGTCGCGATCACCGCGATGGAGCCGCCGATCGACTTCACCGCCGACTCCGTGCGCAACGAGAAGGTGAAGGTGCTGAAGGCGATGCACACACCAGGGCCGAAGCACATCGTCCGCGGCCAGTACGGGCCGGGGTTCGTCGAGGGTCAGGAGGTCGTCGGCTACCGCGAGGAGCAGGGTGTCGCGCCGGGCTCGCTGACCGAGACGTTCGTTGCGGCGAAGCTGTTCGTCGACAACTGGCGCTGGGCGGACACGCCGTTCTACGTGCGCATGGGCAAAAGGCTCGCGCGCCGGGAGACGACGATCGCGATCCAGTTCAAGCGCGCGCCGCATCCGCCGTTCGACGACGGTGGCGAGGGGCTGCGCCCGAACGTGCTGCTGATCCACGTGCAGCCGAACGAAGGCGTGTCGCTCGCGATCGGCGCGAAGGTGCCGGGGCAGGGCATGACGATCCGCACCGTGCACATGGACTTCCTCTACGGCGGCGCGTTCCGTGAGGGATTGCCGGACGCGTACGAGCGCCTGATCCTCGATGCGATGCTCGGCGACGCGACGCTGTTCACGCGCTCGGACGAGACCGAGGAGCAGTGGGCGCTCGTCGATGCGATCACCGCGTTCTGGCAGCGCGACCGTCCGTCGTTCCCGAACTACGCGGCGGGCACGTGGGGCCCCGCTTCCGCCGACGAGCTCTTGCACCGGGACGGCCGGTCATGGCGCCGGAACTAATCGAAGACAGCTGGACGGGCAAGGACGTCTCGGTCGCGTCGATCGAGCGGGAGCTGGCGCGCTTGCGCGACGAGTCGTCCGACGAGAGCGCGCAGCCGAACCTGCGCACGTCGGTGATGACGCATCTCGCGTGGGTGCCGCCGGACTGGGTCGACAAGGCGGAGTCGACGCTGATGGGCATGGCGGAGCGTCACCCGTCGCGCACGCTGATCATGATCCCGCGTGTCGACGAGCCGGACGGCATCGACGCGCAGGTGTCGATTCGCTGTTTCCCGGTCGGCGACCGCGCGATCTGCGGCGAGGTGATCGACCTCACGCTGCGCGGCGCGCGCGCGAGTGCGCCCGCGTCGATCGCGCTGCCGCTGCTGATCTCCGACCTGCCGGTGTTTTTGCGCTGGCGCGGCGAGCCCGAGTGGGAGTCGGGCCCGTTCACGCAGCTCGTCGACGTGACCGACCGCCTGATCGTCGACTCGACCGAGTGGGACGACGTGCCCGGCGGCTACGGCCCGCTGTCGAAGCTCTTCGAGCACGTCGCCGTGTCGGACATCGCGTGGGCGCGCACGGAGCGGTGGCGCTCACTGCTCGCATCGCTCTGGCCGCAGATCGCGGACGTGAAGTCGATTCGCGTGCGCGGAACGCAGGCGCAGGGTTGCCTGCTCGCGGGCTGGCTGACAGCGCGGCTCGGCCATGACGTGTCGGTCGAGGTCGACGAGTGCGAGAAGCTCGAGGGCATCGACCTCGACGGCGAGGCCGCGCCGTTCCCGCCCGGTGATCCGCCGAACCCGTCGGACGTGCTGTCGTCGGAGCTCGACCGCTTCGGGCGCGACCGCGTCTACGAAGCCGCGGTGATCGCCGCTACACCTTGACGGTGTAGTGCAGCGTGTGCGTGCCGCTCTTCGCCTTGAGCGAGAGCGTCACCACGTAGCGGCCGCGCTTGTGCACCGTGAGCAGCACCGAGCCGGCGCCGACCTTCACCGTCTTGTGAATCGTGACGCTCTTTGGCTTGCTCGTCACCGTCAGGCGGCCCGCCTCACCCGCGCGGAACGTGATCGTCACCCGGTAGCCGCTCGCGAGCTTCTTGACGGCCGGCTTCTTCGCGCCCGCCGCGAGCGCCGCGGGCTTGAAGGCCGCGATGACCTCCTCGTCGCCTGCGATCTTGACCGCACAGGTCGTCTTCGTCCCGGTGCACGCGCCCGTCCAGCCGGCGAAGACGTAGCCCTTGGCGGGCGTAGCCTTCAGCGTCACTGTCGCGCCGGCCTTCTCGGTCGTCGTGCACTTCGTCGTCTTGCCGGTCTTGCCGACACACGGTGCGGCGGTGCCCGAGACGGTGCCCGCGCTATCGATCTGGACGGACAGCTTGGTGCTGGGAGGCGAGGTCAGGCGGAACGTCGCCGTCACGTTCTGGGCGGAGTCCATCGTCACCGTGCAGGTCGTCGAGGTGCCGGTGCAGGCGCCGCTCCAGCCGACGAACGTCGAGCCGGGGCTCGGGAGCTCGGAGATCGACACCTTCGCTCCGGCCGCCTGCGGCGACGTGCACGCCGTCGAGCCGGTGGTGCGGCAGTTGTTGAGACCCGAGCCGCTGACGCTGCCGCTGCCGGAGACCGACGCGGTCAGGTCGTACGTCGTTTGGTCGTCGTTGTCGAACGTCGCGGTGACCGACTTCGCGGCCGACATCGTCAGCGTGCATGTCGTCGTCGTCGTGCTCGGGCAGGTCGTGCTCCAGAAATCGAAATCGCTGCTGAGCCCGGTGGCCGCGATGGCGTGCAGCGACACGGTGGTGTTCTGCTGAACGGTCGTCACGCAGCCGGATCCGCCCGCGGCCGTGCAGTAGATGTTCGCGCCCGTCGCGGTGACGTAGCCGTTGCCGTCGACGGTGACCGCGAGCTGGACGAACGAGCCGCCGCCGCCGCCGGTCGACCCGCTGAACGTCGCGGTCACGTTGACCGGGCTCGAGCCGACGGTGAGGTTGCAGACCAGGCCGCTCGAGCTCGTGCAGCCGCTCCAGATGACCGTGCCGCCTGCGACGGTCGGCGTTGCCTGGAGCTGGATCCGCGCGCCCGGTGCCGCGCTGCCGTTGCAGGTCTGCGGGCCGGGGCCGCACGTGACGTTCGCGCCCGAGACGGTGCCCGCGCCGTTGACCGTGATCCCGATCGGGACGAGCGGGTCGAAGCTTGCGGTCACCGTCTGGTCGGCGTTCATCTGCACGGTGCACGTGCTCTGCAAGCCGGTGCAGCCGCCGCTCCAGCCGGTGAACGCGTAGCCGGAGTCAGGAGTCGCGGTGAGCGTGATGGTCGACGTCGGCGGCTCTTGCTTGGTGCACGTCGCGCCGGCGTGGCAGGTGATGCCGCCGCCGTTCACGGTGCCCGAGCCGTCGACCGACACGGACAATGTGTTCGAGGCGGACGACAGGAAGTCGGCGCTGACCGACTGGTCGGTCCTCAGGAACGCAGAGCAGGTGTCCTTCGTGCCCGAGCAGCTGCCGCCCCAGCCGTTGAAGAAGTAGCCGGCGTCGGCCGTCTGCTCGACCGTGATCGTCGAGAGCTGCGGCACGGACACGCTGCACGCGGTCGCGGGCGTGCCGGCGTTGTCGCCACACGAAATGGGGGCGGCCGTCGAGTGGTTGTCGACGAGCCCGTTGGCGGACGAGAGCGACACCGAGAAGGTCTGGTACGGCAGCGTGCCGGTGCCCGTCTTGCTGAACACGGCCGTATAGATCGGCGCCGGCCCGCTTCCGGGCGTCGCCGTCGTACAGGGATTCGCGCAGCCGGAGCCGTCGTCGGCCCAGCCGGTGAACGTCCAGTTCGAGTTCGCCGGCGTTGCCGTCAAGGTGACGGCGGAGCTGGAGCTGTACGTCGCTGCGCAGGCGAGCGCGCCGTCGCCGCAGGAGATGCCCGTGCCGGTGACCTTGCCGCCGCCGAGCGTCTGGACGAGGATCGTCGGGCCCGTCGGGGCGGCCGAAGCCTGGCCGCCGGCGATCCCGACAGCAACGGCCAGCGTCAGGAGAACGGCGAGGAGCGCGCGAGCCTTCATGCGGGCCACAGCGTAGAGGCGATTACGACTTTTCGCTCGGAAAACGCTGGTCACCCGCAGAGAATCCGGGACGCCTCGTCGTGCACCAGGCCATTCGTGGCCAGGAACGACTCCCCGTGGGCGGGCTCGCCCCCGGCGAACGTGGTGCAGCGCCCCCCGGCCTCCTCGATGATCAGCCGGACGCCGGCGAAGTCCCAGAGCGCCATGACTGGGTCGCAGCCGATGTCGACCGTCCCCTCCGCGATCAGGCAGTACTGCCAGAAATCCGGGTAGCCGCGGGCCGACCAGGCGCTCGCTGCGAGGGTGTGAAACGACGGCGGCATGCGCCACGCGACGTCGGTGCACGAGACGGCAGCGTCCGCGACCTGCGCAACCCCCGAGACGCGGATCGGGGAGCCCTCTGCGAACGCGCCGCCGCCGCGTTCCGCCCACCAGCGCCGTCCAAGCGCCGGTGCGGAGGCGAGCGCGCAGACGACTTCGCCCTCACGCTCGAGTGCGAGCAGCGTCGCCCACACCGGCGCGCCGCGCACGTAGGACTTCGTGCCGTCGATCGGGTCGACGATCCAGCGCGTGCCGCCCTCGGCGCCGCCTTCTTCCTCGCCGAAGACCTCCTCGCCGCGGCCGGACGAGGCGACGAGCGACCGCACCGCCTCCTCTGCCGCGCGGTCCGCCTCCGACACGGGCGAGAGGTCCGGCTTCGTGTCGACGTGCAGGTCGAGCGCGCGGAAGCGCGCCATCGTCAACGTGTCGCAAGCATCCGCGAGGCGGTGCGCGAAGTCGAGGTCGCGGCTCACGCCGCCGAGGCTACCGCGTGACCTTGAACTGGTCGCCGGTGATGCGGATCCGAACCGGCCTCGACCATGTCATCGCCTGCGCGCCGGCGGGCAGCGCCGGGTTGATTCCGCGCACGCGGTAGTACCAGGTGCCGACGTTCTTCGACGAGAGCGGCAGTACGATCGCCGTCGCGGGCGTTGTCGCATCCCACGTCTTGCGCCACGGGTATGCAGTCGGCGACATCTGCACCTCGTACGTCGTCGCGCCGACCGCCGGCTCCCACGCGACGAGCGGCGAGTCGTGCAGCGTCGGGATGCGCTTCGCCGACGTGACCATGCGCCCGTTCGGCGCGAGACCCGAGACGAACGGCGTCGCCGAGGACGTGACGACCGGCTGCGAGACCTTGCCGAAGCTCATGACGTTGCCCGCCTCGCACGCGTCCTGCGGCACCGCGGTGTCCTGGTACGCGATCGCCTGCGACGGGTTCTTCGCGGTCGGGTCGGGCGGCGGGCCGACGGTCTCGACCGTCACCGGCACAACCGTCCAGTAGTAGCGGCCGCTCGGCCAGCCGGAGTCCCACAGATCGACGGCAGCGTCGCCGGACGTCGACGAGCCCGAGGACGAGCCGCTGGTGTCCGCGCTTGCGCCCGCGCCTGTCTGGCCGACCTGCGAGCCGGGCACCTCGTTCGGCGTCACCTTCGTGCCGGTCGCGTCCATCGCGTTGCCCTCCGTCCCCGACTTGACGAGGTAGGGCGGCCCGGTCCAGTCGGCGAGCGCCTTCGTGTCCTGCGGCAGCGCGAGCGGGCCGCCCGACGTGCGCGGCGCGAACGCGGGTGAGCCGACGATCGAGCCGGCGAACACCTGGTTGACGCAGTGGTCGTCCGTGAAGATGTAGACGCGGTAGAGGCTCGACCCGAAGTCCGGCACCGACGTGACGAACGGCGCTGCCGGCGTCCATGCGAAGCCCGGCGTCAGGTCATGCGGCGTCGCCGCCTGGCCGTGCTGGTCCCACGCGTCCGACACGGTGTCGGTCGGCGCGAGCTGGCCGATGAACTTGCCCGGATTGACGGTGGTGAATGTCGCGCTCCACGGCCCGTACGACGCGCGCGGCAACCCGTTCTTGAGCACGTCCTTGTCGTCGATGAAGCGGATCGCGCGCACGCGCCAGTGGATCGTCGCGCCCCAGCCGATGTCCTGGTGCAGCGTGAAGTACTCGCGCTCGTCCGCGACGTTCGTCGTCGTCTGGAACGAGACGCTGGGATGGAAGTCGGTGTAGAGCACCTGGTACCGCGTCGCGCCTTCGATCGGCGCCCAGCGGACGAGACCGACCGGCGCCTGCTCCTGCGTCGGCACGTCGCCGTCGGCCCAGCGCATGTTGAAGCCGAACGGCTGGCTCCACTGCGTGACGACCTTCCCGTGCAGCGACTGCCAGCGCACGCGCGCCCAAAGTGCATACGGGCTGCCGGTCATCCACGGCAGCTGGTGGTTGACCGCGACTGCGGGCATCGTCAGGCCGGGGTAGTCGAAGAGCATCGACGACTCGCTGAACGAGCGGCTCGTCGCGAGCTGGAAGTCGTACTCGCCGCCGCGCGCGTGCACGGGGTTCCACGTGAACGACGGTGTGCGCGGATAGAAGGCGGCGGGCGCCTCGGACGGGGTCAGCAGGAACGCGCGCAGCCCGGTCGGGGCGCCGACGCTCGCACCGGAGGCCCCGGTGGAGACGACGAGCGCGACGAGCAGCGCGGCGAGCGCGACGACGTACCTCATGCCTCCTTAGTCGGCAGGCAGGCGTCAGGGCTTGAGTGCGCGTTCGAGCGCCAGCCCTGCAGCCAAAACCAGCCCGTCGTCACCGGGCCGGCCGGCGATCTGCGTGCCGCCGACGGCCAGGGCGGGCCAGCCGAGCGCGTTGAACGGGAAGGTGTAAAGCGTCACGCCAGCCCGGATCTCGAGCTCGTCGACGTCGGCAGCCGGCACCGGCACGGAGAGCACCGGCGTCACTAGCAGGTCGAAGCCGGCGAACGCTGCCTCGGCCTGCTCGCGGTGCTCCTCGCGCGCCCGCCCCGCGGCGGCGTACTCGCCGTCGCCGAGCGCGATGCACGTCTCGATCTTCTTCCGGATGTTCGCGCCGTAGAGCTCGTCGTGCTCCGGATAGAGGTCGCGGTGCACGTCGCCGACCTCGCGCTGGAAGACCGGGTGCGCGGCAGCGGCGACGGGGAACTCGATGCGCTCTCCGTCGACCGGGACGCTGTCCCACGCCGTCGCGATGCGTAGGTCGTCGAGCGCGACGTCCGGCACGTCGATGGGAGCAAGTGCCTGCATCAGCTCGATGCACGTCGTGACGTCGCGCGCCATCGGGCCGGCATGGTCGAAGCTCGGCGCGAGCGGGAACACGCCGGCGATCGGCACGAGCCCGAACGTCGGCTTGAAGCCCACGCAGCCGCAGCACGCGGCCGGGATGCGGATCGAGCCGCCCGTGTCCGTGCCGAGCGCGCCGTCGGCGAGGCCCGCGACGAGCGCCGCGGCCGAGCCGCCCGAGGAGCCGCCCGCGGTGAGCCCCGGATGGCGCGGGTTCGGCACCGTCCCGTAGTGGAGGTTCTGCGACGTGACGCCGTACGCGAACTCGTGCAGGTTCGCCTTGCCGACGTTCGACCAGCCTGCGTCCTCGAGCAGCGTCACCGCCGTCGCCGAGCGTGTCGGAACGTGGTCCGCGAACACGGCCGAGCCGTACGTCGTGCGGATGCCCGCCGTGTCGAAGAGGTCCTTCACCGCGAGCCGCCGCTCTTCGGCGGGCTCGAGCTCGGTGATCCAGATGTGGTCTACGAGAGCCAGAGGTAGACGTACGCGACGCCGACCGTGCCTGCGAACAGCACGCAGAAGAGTCCGAAAAGCCCCCAGCCCCACACCATGTTCTTGCGGGCGATCTCGGCGTCGGTCGTCGACGGTGCCGACTGCTCCATCACAGGACCGTGTCCAGCGCCATCGCCACGAAGAGCAGCGCGAGGTACAGCAGCGAGTAGTGGAACAGCAGCGCGGCGGAGCGGTGCTCGAGCGTGCGCTGCAGCTCGATCGCCATCCAGGTGAAGACGGCGCCGAGCAGGATCGCGGCGACGCCGTACGCGAGGCCGAACACGCCGAACGCGACGGGCACGAGCGTGACCGCGACCATGACGAGCGTGTACCAGGTGATCTGCCGCGCGGTTGCCTTGTCGCCCTTCGTCACCGGCAGCATCGGCACACCTGCCTTCGCGTAGTGCTCCTTGATCATCAGCGCGAGCGCCCAGAAGTGCGGCGGCGTCCAGACGAAGACGATCGCGAACATCGCGAGCGCCGCCCAGCCGAGGTGGCCCGACGCGCCGGCGTACCCGACGAGCGGCGGCACCGCGCCGGCCGCGCCGCCGATGACGATGTTCTGCGCCGTGTTCCGCTTGAGCAGGCGCGTGTACACGATCACGTAGAAGAGGTTGCCGCCGAGCGCGAGCAGCGCCGTCTGCAGGTTCACCAGCGAG
>DASZBP010000035.1:0-3516 GCA_035943915.1 Gaiellaceae bacterium
CATTACGAGCGCAGCCGCCCAGACGCAGCAGCGTGAGCGCTTCCTGCGGATCGGCGAGGTCGTGCGCCGTCTGCGCGATGAGTTTCCCGACGTGTCGATTTCGAAGGTGCGCTACCTCGAGGACGAAGGTCTGCTCATGCCGCGGCGCACGCAGGGCGGCTACCGGCTGTTCAGCGAGGACGATCTCGAGCGCCTGCGCACGATCCTGCGGCTGCAGCGCGACGAGTTCCTGCCGCTGCGCGTCATTCGTGAGGAGCTCGACGCGCCGTCGGTCGCCGATCGCAAACGCCGCCGGCCCGTCGCGTTGGGCTCGGCGGAAGACGAGATCACGTTCGACGAGGTCTGCGAGCGCGGCGGCATCTCGCCCGATCTCGGCAAGGAGCTCGAGGACTACGGCCTGCTCGCGCCGCACGGCTCGGGCGCGGACAAGCGCTATCCGGAGACGGATGCGGACGTCGCCGCGGTGTGCGCGCAGCTGATGCGCGCCGGCGTCGACTCTCGGCATCTGCGCGCATTCCGCACTGCGGCCGGCCGGGAGGCGGGGCAGCTCGAGCAGTACGTTGCGCCGGTGATCCGCTCGCGCAACCCGGAGCGCCGCGCGCAGGCGCTGCGCGACCTGCAAGGGCTCGGCGAGCTTGCGGGCGAGCTGTCGACGCTCATCTTCTGGCGCGACCTGAGAGACTTCGCACAGTGATCGACCTCAAGGCGATGGTCAGGGAAGTTGCGGACTTCCCGACGCCCGGCGTGGGCTTCAAGGACGTCACGCCGCTCCTCGCCGACCCTGCGTCGCTGCAGCAGACGGTGACCGAGCTGGGCGCGTGGGTGAAGGCGAAGGACGCCGACCTGGTTCTCGGTGCGGAGGCACGCGGCTTCTGGCTCGGCTCGGCGATCGCGCTGGAAGCAGGCGTCGGCTTCATCCCGGCGCGCCGGCCCGGCAAGCTGCCGCCGGAGACGGTTTCTGCGCGCTACGTCCTCGAGTACGGCGAGAACTCGCTCGAGCTGCATCCCGATCTGATCCCCGCCGGCGCGAAGGTCGTCATCCACGACGACGTGCTCGCGACGGGCGGCACGGTGAACGCGATCCGCGGTCTTGTGGAGCAGCTGGGCGGCGAGGTCGTCGGTGCGTGCTTCATCATCGAGCTGACGTTCCTGAACGGGCGCGACAAGCTCGACGGGCTCGACCTCCACACGCTGATCAGCTACTAAGCGCGCTTATCCGTCCGCATTACGCGGTAAGAAGGTCGGATGTACGACACGTTGACGACCTCGTATTCGTTCGCGTGCCCCGTGCACGGGGAGACGCATGTCCGCCTGTCGCGCTTCCGCAGCCTGCAGCAGCTCGCGGGCGCAGAGCACCCCGCCGTGTACCGCGTCGAGTTCTCTTGCGGCTGCGGGTCGGACCATCCAGGGCTGCTCACGCACGACGACCTCGACCTCGCGCCGCTCGGCCTCCGGGACGAGACGGCGTACGTGAACTTGATGACGTCGCGCGTCGAGCATCTTGGAACGGAGCTCGGCGAGCTCGCGGCGGCGCGGATCAAGGCGGGGGAGTGGCCGTGGAGCTTCTTCTGCTGGCCGGAGGACCGGCCGCGTCCGGTGTTCCCGTCGGCGTTCACGCTGATCGCGCCGGCGGCCAGCGGCGACCGCGTCGGCGTTGCCGTGCGCTGCCCGGTGTGCAACAGCGTCAGCGTGAACGTCGTGTCGCGCGCGCATGTTGACGTGCCGTTCGTCAACGATCGCGAGGTGGGGGTGGTCGAGCACGTGTTCGACCACGACGTCGCAGCGGTCGTCGAGCACTTCCGCGCGGAGCTCTACTCCAGCTCCTTCGACGCGCGGCGGCTGTCCCTTGAGTGACGGCTTCACTCCCGCCAGGGATGAAGCTGAGTTCGGCCGTCCGCCGATACGTCTAGCGGGGAAAATGACAGGCGCCACGACACCAACGAACCGCGGCGATGCGCTCCTGTTGTCGCACTGCGCGGCGTTCGGGCTGGAGCGCCCGGAGCCGTTCGCGCGTCTCGAGCGCGAGATCGGCCCGCAGCTCGCGAAGATGCTCGTGTTCGCGCTGTGCGGCCGTCAGGGACGGCCGGGGTCGTCTTCGCCGTAGACGCGGACGAACAGGAAGATCAGAAAGCCGGCGACGCAGCCGACGATGAACGTCATCGCGCTGCCGTAGCCGAGGGCGGCGCCGCCGATCCAGATGAAGAGCCCGAATAAGACCGCCCAGATGAAGGCGATGATCCCGTGGGCGAAGGACGGTGGCCGGAGGTGCATCACGCGCGAGACTCTAGCGGCGGCTGCGGCGGGGGGGTCGGACCAAAAAAATTCACCGAGCCGGTGGCGCTTTTGTCCACGTTCCCCGGAAACTTTCGGCTTGCGCCTACTGCCTCCGGGAGCCGCTTCGACCTACTCGCGCTCCGTGCTCGGTGCAAGACGTAACTTAGGGCCCGGCGGCGGCAGGATCAAGGGGGCTCGGGAGGGGTTTTGCGCAATTTGCGCGAAGATCCGGATGAGCAGCCCGAACTAGGCGATCGTGCCGTGTGCTCAAAAGGGCCGGACCATAAATTCACCGAGCCGGTGGCGCTTTCGTCCACGTTCCCCGGAAACTTTCGGCTTGCGCCTACTGCCTCCGGGAGCCGCTTCGACCTACTCGCGCTCCGTGCTCGGTGCCTGCAGAACGTAACCCGCCGGCCGTGTCCATGCAAGAGGGGAAAGCCGCCGAAAAACGCGCTCTTTGCAGGCGCAGCCTGGGGAAAAGCTGTGGATTTCGCAGCGCGTCAGGCGAGCAGCTCGGACGCGAAGCGCGGGAACAGGGCGCGGGGGTCGGCACCGGGCTCGTGGATCGCCGCGACCAGCGCCGCGACGCGCGCCGGCATCACGATCACGTACCGCGCAGCGCCGTCGCCGGCATTCCAGAAGGAGTGCGCGACTCCGCGCGGCACGAGCACGGCGGCACCCGGGCCGGCTTCGAGGCGCTCGGCGCCGCGGATGAATCCGAGCCGTCCTTCGAGGACGATCCAGGCCTCGTCGTCATCGAGATGGCGATGGAGCGGCGCGATCGGCCGCTCGGCGCTCGACTCGCCGTGGTCGACCCATTCAGCGATCGTGAAGTCGGTCCCGACCAGGTCATTGCGGAAGAGGGGCGGAGCGTCCATAGGCCAGTCTCCCAAAATCAAGCCGTTCCTGTTCTAGCTTGACGTAACTTTCATTACCGAGAATACGATTGGCGGCGTGGTTTGGCTCGATCGGGTTCCGGACAAGTCTGCGATGAGTGACGCCCGAGTCGGACATCCTCCTACTCAGTGACGATCTCCTGCAGCTGATCGATGGCTCGGAAGAACGTGGCTCGCTCCTACAGTCCGAGCTGAACGACGTTCTCGAGCCGCTGCAGCTGGATCCGTTCGAGATCGACGCGGTCTACCGTGAGCTCGAGACGCGCGGCATCGACGTGGTCGTCGACGTCGACGAGGACGGCGAGAAAGTCGCCGCCAAGGCCGAGCCGGAGCCCGAGCCGGCACC
>DASZBP010000036.1:0-4108 GCA_035943915.1 Gaiellaceae bacterium
TGCAGATCCTCGAGGACGGGAAGCTCACCGACTCGCAGGGCCGCAAGGTCGACTTCCGGAACGTCATCGTGATCATGACGTCGAACATCGGCTCGGCTTCCATTTCGAAGAACGTGACGCTCGGCTTCACGCTCTCGAACGAAGAGGGGCTGACCTACGACGACATGAAGACGCGCGTGATGGGCGACCTGAAGAAGGTGTTCCGCCCGGAGCTGCTCAACCGGATCGACGAGATCATCGTCTTCCCGAAGCTTGCGAAGGACGAGATCCTCCAGGTCGTCGACCTGATGATGAATCGCGTGCGCATGCAGATGGCAGAGCACGGCGTCACGATCGAGCTCACCGACGAGGCGAAGGATCTGCTCGTCGAGCACGGGTACGACCCGGCGATGGGAGCGAGGCCGCTGCGCCGCGCGATCCAGCGCTACATCGAGGACCCGCTGGCCGACTACATCCTCGGCCGCGAGCTCGAGCCGGGCTCGACGATCCTCGTCGCGCGCAAGGGCGAGGAGGAGGTCGACATCACGGTGGTGCCGCCGGCGCCGCCGGAGGTGCTCGCCGTCGGCGGCGCGCCCGACGCGCCACCCGAGGAGCTCACAGCCGACTGACGAACAAGGGCCCCGCAAGGGGCCCTTCGTCTAGGCGAGCTGCCAGACGTCGTCGCGCAGGAGCGGCACGGTGCGGCCGTCGCGCGTGATGCCGTCGACGGCGATTTCTGGGCCGCCGATCATGAAGTCCGTGTGCACGGTCGAGTCGATGTTCGCGCCCTCGGCTTTCGGGTCCGACAGCGCCTCGGTATAGCCGCCGCCGTACGCGACGTGGCACGTGGCGTTCTCGTCGAACAGTGTGTCCGAGAACGTGATGCCGGTCTTGCCGACGCGGGACTCGCCGTCGACGAGCGATACCTCGCCGAGATACGGCGCGCCCTCGTCCAGGCCGATCTGGCCGAGCACCACGTCGGCGCCGGCGGATGCCTGGACGTCGACGATGCGCCCACCTTCGAACGTCACCACCAGATCCCGGACGATCTGCCCGTTCAGCTCGAGCGGGCGCGTCGACGCGACGACGCCGTCGGTGCCGAACTTGGCCGGCGTCGTGAACACCTCTTCGGTCGGCATGTTCGCGACGTACTGGATGCCGTCGACGGTGAACGAGTCGCCGCCCTTCCAGCGTGACTGGGGAAGAATCCCGACCTTCAGGTCGGTGCCGGGGCCGACGAAGTGGAGCGAGTCGAGCTCGAGCGCGTTCAGCGCATCGGCGCGCGCGTTCAGCTTCTTCACGTGATCGCGCCACGCCTGCACCGGGTCGTCCTCGTCGAGCCGCACGCAGTACGCGACGGCCTCCCACAACTTGTCGACGTCCGGCTCGCCGAACGCCGACTTCGCCCAACCTTCATTCGGACAGGCGACGACGGTCCAGTTGTTCAGCTGCTCGGAGATCTGGCGCATGTTCTCCTCGGCGAGCTCCCTCATCCGCGCCTTGCCGACGCGGTCGCCCGGCAAGTCGCCGAGCAGCTCGGGCTCGGCCTCGCCGGTGAGCGCGACGATCGCCGCGTTGACCTCGCCGATGTGCTTCGCGCGTGACAGGAGCCACGGCGGCGTCCACGAAAGCACGTCGTCCTCGGCTCCCTCGATCATCGCGCGGCGGACGTGCTGGTCGCTGTAGTAGACGTCGACGTAACTCGCGCCTGCCTGATACGCGGCGCGCGTCACTGCGCGCGCGAGCTCAGCATGCTCGACGCGCGCGAGCACCTCGACCAGCTGGCCGGGCTGCACGTTCGCGCCGACGCGGACCGCGAGCTCCGCGTACCTGTCGATCAGTCGTTGAGCTGCCATACGTCCTCGCGCAGGATCGGGATCGCCTTGCCGTCCGCGGTGATGCCGTCGACCTCGAGCTCGGGCCCGCCGATCATGAAGTCGGTGTGGACAGTGGACACGTTGAACCCCTCGCCGAGCTCGCCTTCCATCGCCTCGGCGATACCGAACCCGTAGGCGATATGGCAGGTCGCGTTCTCGTCGAAGAGCGTGTCCCAGAACGTGATTCCCGTCTGGCCGACGCGAGACGTTCCGTCGACGAGCGCGAGCTCGCCGAGGGACGCTGCGCCCTCGTCGGTGCCGATCTGCGCACGCACGAGCTCGGCGCCGTGCTTGGCATCGACGTTCGTGATCTTCCCGTTCTCGAGCGTCAGCTCGAGGCCCTCGACGATGTCGCCGAGGAGCGCGAGCGGCATCGACGACGTGACGACGCCTTCCGCGCGCCGGCAGTCCGGCGTCGTGAAGACCTCCTCCGTCGGCATGTTCGGCACGTACTCGATGCCTGAGGCTGTCTTGAACTTCGCCGACAGCCAGCGCGCGTTCGGCAGCAGGCCGACGGTGAGGTCTGTGCCCGGGCCGCGGTAGCGAATCGAGTCGAGCTCCAGCTCGTTCAGGTGCTTTGCACGGCGCTCGAGGCGGTCCATGTGCTCGCGCCAAGCCTGCACCGGGTCGTCCTCGTCCAGGCGCACGCAGAACGCGACTGCTTCCCACAGCCGCTCCACGTCCGGCTCGCCGAACACCTTCTGCGCCCAGCCTTCGTTCGGGTAGGCGCACCCGCTCCAGTTGAGCGTGCGGTCGCGGAAGAACTTCATCTGGATCTCGATCGCCTCGGTCGGCCGGTCGCGGCCGACACGCTCGCCGGGAAGGTCGGCGAGGAGGTCGGGCTCCGGGTCGCCGGTCGTGCCGAGCGACGCGTTTCCTTCCAGAGCCCGTGTCCGGTCCTTCACCCATTCCGGCGTGAAGCCGATCGCCTCGTCCGGTCCGTACTCGAGCTTCGCCTTGCGCACGTGCTGGTCGGAGTACTGCACGTCGACGTACCTGGCGCCCGCGGCGTAGCCGGCGCGCGCGAACGCACGAAGCAGCGGCGCGTGCGCGAGCATCCCGCCGACGAACAGCGTCTGGCCCTTCTGCACGTTCGCGCCGACGCGGACGGCGAGCTCGGCGTACCGCTCGAGACGCTCGTCTAGCTCAGCTGCCATACGTCCTCCTCGAGAATCGTGACCTCGCGTCCGTCGCGGGTCGTGCCCGTCACCGTGACCTCGGGGCCGCCCACCATGAAGTCGGTATGGATGTTGGACGTGTTGAAGCCCTTCGCGTTGAGCTCGTCGGGCGACAGCCCGTCGAGACCCCGCGTGCCGAACATGATCGCGTTGCCGAATGCGATGTGGCACGTCGCGTTCTCGTCGAAGAGCGTGTTGTAGAAGGTGAGCCCTGTCTTGCCGACGCGCGACTCGCCGTCGACGAGCGCGAGCTCGCCGAGATGGCGCGCACCCTCGTCGGTGTCGAGCTGAGCACGCACGGCGTCGACGCCGCTCGATGCCGAGACGTCGACGATGCGGCCGCCCTCCATCCGGAACTCGAGGTCGCGCACGATCGTGCCGCCGAGCTGCAGCGGGTAGGTCGAGCGAACCGTGCCGTCCGCGCGCGTGCGGTCCGGTGTCGTGAACACCTCTTCGGTCGGCATGTTCGGCACGTGGAACGCGCCGTACGTCGTCTCCACGCCTCCGCCGAGCCAGCGATGGTTCTCGAGAACGCCGACGGTGAGGTCGGTGCCGGGGCCGCTGTAATGCAGCGAGTCGAGCTTCAGCTCGTTGAGCTGCTGGGCCCGGGCGCGCAGCTTGTCGACGTGCGTCTTCCATGCGGCGACCGGGTCGTCCTCTTCGAGGCCGACGGTCGACGCGATCGCGTCCCACAGACGCTGCACGTCCGGCTCGCCGAACATGAGCTCCGCCCAGCCCGCGGTCGGCCACGCGACGATCGTCCAGGCCATCGTGCGCCCGCCCTGTCCCCGGCGAATCTCGGAGAGCGCGTCGAGCATGCGCGCCTTGCCGACACGCGTCTGGTCGAGATCGGCGAGCAGCTCGGGCTCCTCCTCGCCGGCGATCATGATCAGCGCACCGCCGTCGGCCGCCGCGGCGTAGCGCGAGACGAGCCAGGGCGGGGAGTACGTGAGGATCTCTTCGTCGGCCTGCTCGATCATGGCGCGGCGGACGTGCGCGTCGCCGTACCAGGCGTCGACGTACGACGCGCCGGCGGCGTAGGAGCTGCGCGTGATTGCGCGGACGAGCTCTGCC
>DASZBP010000037.1:0-7676 GCA_035943915.1 Gaiellaceae bacterium
CCGCTCCTGCCGTATCTCGTAGCGATGGCCGCGATCATTTCGGCAGCCGCCGCCAGCGCAGCTGCAGCCTCTTCGGCGGCGTCGCAGTCGCAGCCGACCTACTACCCACGCGTTGGCCTCATCAGCTCCTCGCAACTGGTCGCGCGCTCGGCTCCCTCGAGCAACGCCCACGGCATCACAATCTTCCACCAGTTCCGCCCCGACTACCTGCCAACGGTCCTGCTTGCGGTCGGTGAGCAACGAGACAAAGCCGGACGGCTCTGGCTGAAGGTCTCAGCGCCCGGCCGGCCAAACGGTCGTTACGGCTGGGTCCGAGCCGAGTTCGTGGACACGGTGCCGATCTATAAAAAAGTCGTCGTCGACCTGTCCAGCCGCACCCTCTCCGTCTACGACCACGGACGGCTTCGCTACCGCACCCGGGTCGCAATCGGCACGCACCGCAACCCAACCCCCAAAGGCAACTTCTACATCCAGGCCCGCTTCAAGCCAACCGACAAAATCTTGGGCCGCTTCGCCTTCGAAACCAGCGCCTACTCGCCGACGCTCACCGAGTGGCCCGGCGGCGGGATCATCGGCATCCACGGCTGGAACGACCCCTCCGTTCTCGGCAAGGCCGTCTCCCACGGCTGCATCCGCGTCTCCAACACAGCCGCCCTCAACCTGTCGCGACAACTCGTCTCCGGCACCCCGGTCACGATTCGAGCATGACCCCGTGTTCCTCCCGGAACCGCCCGAGCGGCGGCTCCGGGAGTAGCTCTCCGCCCTCGTCGCTCACACCATCCGTCGCCGTCATCCGCGGTCCCGCGGGTCGCGCGCAACCCGGCTCGGCCTGGCGTGCGTCTCCTCATTCCGAGGCCGCCCCCCGGTCTGCGTTTCGACGTCACACTCCGTCGAGTCGGACCGAGCGGAACGAATAGGACACACAAGTCGCAACCGTGCTGGCTTGCCCATTTGATGTCGCGTTTCGAAATGTGCGAGCGAGCGCCGCACTCCAGCAGAGCACGATCTGGTCGTTCGATTGCGGACGCTAACGATCAAGTTCGGCGCCGGGCCATTTGCACACAGCTGAGCTATGCCCGGCCAGCTTCCTCGCGGTCGTTCGTACCAGCAATCAAGTCAGGGTGGTGGTCATTTGCAGACCGGCTTGCTTCGGCTCTGTCTCGCGCCTCGGCGACAACCGTGAACCCATGCTCTTTCCTTAGTGGCTGCGGCACGAATCCTTATCGTCGAGACTCCGAGAGACCCGCTGACGCTGCGATCGTCAGAGACATGCCGGTCACAACAGTCGCCACCCTGGCAACCCCACAGTCGTCCACCTGGCAGCCTCCGCGAACCCTGAATGCGGCGGCGGCCGTTGACTATGTACGGTGAATGAACGAATGCACCCTCAGCCCGATCTCGTCCTTACGTTGAGGACAAGCTCACGGCCGGAGGCGGTCCGCCGCGCACGTCGGGCACTCGCCGCTTTCGAGGATCTCCAGACATACGAGCAAATCGCTTTTGACGCAGCGCTGCTAGTCAGTGAGCTCGTAGGTAACGCTGTCGTCCACGGCAACCCGGGTAGTCACGACCTAATCGAGTTGCAGGCAGAGCTGACCGATAAACGGCTGCGCGTCCAAGTCAACGACGGCGGCACCGGGTTCAGCTTTAAGAGCGATCAGACCGAGCCCGCAGGTCCCGAGGCGACCTCGGGGCGTGGACTGCATCTAATGCGCGAGCTTGCAGATCGGTTCGGTGTTGATCGCTCGCGACCGGGAGGTCATGTCTGGTTCGAGATTGACCTCACGCAACCCTCGCGCGCGCCAAACGCTGAAATGCAGTAAGAGCTCAGCGGCGGCCGAGTCCCTCGCGGGCAGTCCCGACACCCCCGAGCCGCCCCTGCGCTCAACCGCGTCGCCTTGCCGGAGGCATTCGCCGGCGCCCGGCGTGGCGACCCGGGGTTCACCCCCAGAACGACTGACAGCAGACGTACCTTCTTTTCGCGGCACCGGGCTGGGCTGGAGAGTCCGTCGCTGTAAAGTTCGAGCACAGCCTCCGCGAACAGGTCGCAAGAGACTCGGAGCGCTCGGTCCTGCCCCGCGCTCTTCCTCAGCGTGAATCCCTCCTTTGAGGGTCTTGCCGGCGAGTTCCGTGTCCGATAGGTTCTGCTTTCGCCGGTCGACACTGTGGCAACTTTGGTCGGGCGGTCTGGGAGACGAGGGAAACAGCGTTCGGGCTTGGCTTGACCAGCCGGTGTCGGCATGCGTCCCAAAAGGGGTCGCATGTAGCCACCACCTGGTTGGCCTGTCCGCAGCGAATTTAGTGCCAAACGAGGCGGAGGTTGGTTCTAAATGGGGGACAGGACTATGGTCGCGGACGGACATCCGTCGCGGATTCAGCAAACCCTCGAGCGGGAGGAGCGTTCGAGGGTTTTCGGGACTGCGGCTTACGGGCGCGGAGGTGGCGCTTCGCCGGACATGAGTCCGTCGGTCGTTGGCATAACCGGCAAGGTTGACCAGGTGGAGAAGTCGGCTCGTCTGAGGATCGTGCTCGTCGACGACCACGGACTGATGCTGGCTGGTGCGTGCGGCGCCTTGGGGGCCGATCGCGTCTTCGAGATCGTCGGCCTGGCCCGGACGGGCTCCGAGGCGCTGCCCCTTGTACGGCGAACACGGCCAGACGCGGTGCTGCTCGACTTGACCATGCCAGGCGCGAACGGACTCCGCTGCCTGCAGCAGATCCGAAGCGCACATCCCGACACCAAGGTCATCATTTGCTCGGCCCGTGCAGAACGATCCCACGTCCAGGCTGCCTTCGAAGGAGGCGCCCACTCCTACATCCTAAAAACCGCCCGCCCGACAGAGTTCAGCACCGCCATCCGCCAAGCAATTGAAGGCACCGCCTACCGATCAATGAGAAACACCCGCTCACCGATTCGGCATGAACCACTAAATGAAAGTCCCCTCGCACGCAATGTGATTGCCGCCTAGAGAAACAAGCGGCCCTTTCGACCACAGCATCCTGGGCGAGTGAGCCGGGTCGAGTCGGATCGATCGAAGTTCGAGACCGACCGAATGGCGAACGAAGCCGCGGGATTCGTATTACGCATCCCGCGGTCACACCGTGAAACTGCCGGCAAGGTTTCCGAGTCGTCTAGAGCGCACAATGACCGAACGCGCGCGTGCCGGCGCGGGATCCTATGAGATGCATGAGTCCTGGGGATCTAGTTGCGCGGTGGCGGCAGGCGCGTCAGACTGACGTCCGATCTCGTAGGGGCGGCACTCCCCGATCCGGTTCGAACGGGCCCGCGCATCGCGCTGGCCTCTGCGCCGCCGCCACGTCCCCCAACGAACGGAGCCAACAGATGAGAACGGCACTCCTTGCGGCATCAGCGGGCGTGATCGCGCTTTGCGCGACCGTCGCCCTCGCGACCGCACCGCCTGGCCGCGCCGGTGCATCAGGTCCGCTGTCGAGCCTCGGATCGGTCGACTTCAGCACCGTTCCCAGCTCGGTCGGGAGCGCGGAGTTCGCAGGCACCAACGACCTTCGTCCCGAGAGCGAGATCGCTCGGCAGGACAATGCGTCCGGCGAGCACAAGTCCCGAAAATGGTGGCACAAGCACGCGCCTCCGACTGTGCCGACGCCGGCCGGGACTCCGGTCGGAGCCAACGGAAGAGAGCTGAAGACGAGCTTCCAGGGACTCGACCACTTCGACCAGCGCACCGCCAACGGCGGCAACCAGTTCAGCCTGGAGCCCCCGGACCAGGGCCTCTGCGTCGGTCATGGCCAGGTGCTCGAGGCAGTGAACGACGTGCTCTCGGTCTACACGCCGAACGGCTCGCGCTCACCCGTCGTCGACATGAACTCGTTCTTCGGCCTACCGCCCGCGATTAATCGCACGACCGGGGTGCGCGGCGACTTCCTGAGCGACCCGAAGTGCTACTTCGACACAGACACCAAGCGGTTCTTCCTCACCGTACTCCAGGAGGACCCGGCCCCGAGCGTCAGGGCGCACACGCTCATCGCGGTGAGCCAATCCTCCGACGCGACCGGGGGCTGGTGGCGGTACAGCCTTGACGCGACCGACGACGGCCAGGACGGCACGCCGTCGCATCCCGGCTGCCCGTGCTTCGGTGACCAGCCGCTGATCGGCGCCGACGCGAACGGGTTCTACATCTCCACGAACGAGTTCGGTAGCGGTTTCAACGGTGCGCAGATCTATGCGATGTCGAAGTCCGCGCTCGAGGGCGGGTCGACTCCCGCAGTCGTCCAGTTCGAGAATCCCGCGCTCGCGGAGAGCGTCTCGTACAGCGTCCAGCCGGCGACGTCGCCGAACGCGGCCCAGTACGACGCTTCGAACGGGGGGACCGAGTACCTCCTGTCGTCGCTCGACTTCACCGGGACGCTCGATGCGCGGATTGCCGCGTGGGCGATCACGAACACGAGCTCACTCGACACCGCAACGCCGAAGCTGCATCTCCAGCAGAAGGTCATTGCCAGCGAGAGCTATGCGACACCGGTCCCCGCTGACCAGAAGCCAGGCCCGCATCCGCTCGGCGACAACGCCGACGTCTTCCTCGGCGGGCCGCCCAACCAGCCGGAGACGACGCTCAACAGCAATGACGACCGAATGAACCAGGTCGTTTACGCGCGCGGCGCCCTCTGGGCCGGCCTGAACACGCTGTTCCAGGACAGCCAGGGAAACAGCAAGTCAGGCATCGCCTGGTTCGAGGTTCACGCACGCTCCCAGCCTGGCAACAGCAAGTCGCTGGCGGCGGAGATCATCGTGCAGGGCTACGTCGCACCGACCGGTGAGAACGTGCTGTTCCCGTCGATCGGCGTCACGCCCGCCGGGAAGGCCGTCATGACGATGACCCTTTCCGGCCCGGACTACTACCCGACCGCCGCATACTCGGTGTTCGACGGGTCCGGCTTCAACAAGGTCAAGATCGCCGGGGCAGGCGTCGGCCCGGCCGATGGCTTCACGGGCTACATCCCGGTCGCGCCGGACGGCGTCGAGCGGTGGGGGGACTACTCCGCCGCCGTGTCCACACCTGGCGGCACGGTCTGGATCGCGCAGGAGTACATCGCACAGTCTTGCACCGACGCGGAGTACCTCGCCGACCCGACCTGCGGCGGCACCCGCACTTCGCTCGCTAACTGGAGCACCCGTATCTCCTCGGTAAACCCGTAAGGGGGATCCGGCGAAACCGCAGTGAGGGCCGGCTACGGCCGGCCCTCACCTCCCAGTGGTACGGTGATATTGATGCGTTTTGCAACTTGGTTGGGTGGACTGATACTTGCCGTGGCAATCGCCGTCGCGGCCCCGGCGCCCGCCTCGCCGTCAGCCGGTTCCGGCATCTTCGGGGTCGTCACCGAAGGGCCGATCACGCCGGTGTGTACCGACGGTTCGCCGTGCTCGGCGCCGGCGGCGGGAGTCACGGTGCAGGCGCTGCGTGGCTGGACCGCGGTCGCGCACGCCGTGACGACACGCGCCGGCCGCTACAGGCTCAGTCTCGCGCCCGGGACCTACCGGCTGCGCATCGCGCACTCGTTCAAACCGACGGTGATCACGGTCACCGTCCACGCGGGCTGGCGTTTGCGCAACCTGCGCGTCGATACCGGCATCCGCGGGCCCACGCCGGGCCCGACCACTGCCTAATACGCGACGGCGCCACGGCGGTGGCCGCAAGCGTGGCGCTGCGCGTCCGCGCGGTGTTCGACGGCACCAGCGGCACGCTGAACACGGACCCGAAGCCAGACGACGCCGGGCTCCCGCTTTGCCACTTCTTGCGAACGAGTAGCCCTTTGACGCCCCGCTCGATTCGCACTTCGTCCGGCGCCAGAACGAGGTTCCCGTTGCAGCCACGCAGTTTGTCCACGCCGCCGCTAGTGAGAGTAGTCGCCTCTGGCGTCATTCCGGAACACTCGCCCAGCCCAGGTTGCAGCCGGTCGTGTTTGCGGGGAACGATTCAGGCATGGGCGTGAGCCTCCTGTCTCCTAACGACGCTCGGCCGTCGCGGAGAGACCGCGAACGGGTGGCCGGAGCGCTTCGCCGCGCATGTATCGGCGAGCGGCTCCGCGTCGGCGGCCTCCCGCGATCGCAGTCCCTGCTCTCCCTAGCTCGACTTGCACTGATCGACGTGCCGGATGACCGCTCAAAGTCACGGAGAGCAGAGCCCACCCCGACGTGTAGTCCCACTCATCCTTGTCTAACCGTCGACTAACCCTCGCCCCATAAGGGCTGGCCGACGGGTCGCATTGTCGTCTGCGCTGCGACCTTCGCGCGCAATCACTCGTCCGAGGAACTGCGTTAGGTGACTCGCTTGTGTCGCTCCGCTCGTTCGAGGCTTATGGTTAAGAAGCAGGCCCCCGGCCCGCCCGCAGGGGGCCTGCTCTCCTTCTAATCCCGCGATCGGGAACCCATGACGTAGGCGCGAACAGCGACCGTACCTCTTTTGGGTGATCGTTCGTTACGTCCCGGTAGACGGCGATACGGAAGAAGCACATGGTTCGTGCGAGGGACGGCAGCAGTCTCGATCGTGCGTCCGCTTCTTTCTAGATCTGGCGGCGCTGCGCGAGGGGCCTTGAGTGCCTCGATCGTGCGTCGGCGCCGCTTCTTCGTTGTGCGCTAGCGCGCACGCTCCAGTAGCGGAGCCCGTCTTTGGCACTCGGCATTTTCAGGCTCGGCGGTACCGCATCTCACGCGGCCCGGGCGGAGGCGTTTCTTCTCGAGCGACTTCGCTGGCGAGGACATAGAACGAACGAGAAGCGTCTTCATCCTCGAGGTGGACCCGCGGAGGTTCGACGCTCATCGGGCTGAAACCCCGGATGTACATTCGGGCTCCGAAATAGGTCACCGGATCGCCCAGGCGCAGCTCAGGCGTCAGCGGGCCGCCGGACTGACTCGAGGAGAAGCTTTCCGGCAAGGTGCGCTTGGGCTACAGCTGGTGGTGCAGGCGCCGTCCAGAAGCCGACGCAGGCCGAACGGGTAGCGGGCGGGGGCCGCCGAGCGGGTCGAGCGCGCGCTGCAGCAACTTCCAAGATGCGTGCCTAAAGGCGTTCGAGGCCTCCGGCAGGAACGACGATCCGGGTGTGGGGTACGACTGCATGCGTTGAGTTTCGGCGTATGTCGTCGTCTAACCGATCCCTCGCATGAGTGATCTCTTGCTTTGTCAGGACATTCGTCGCTCCCGCACACTCCCGATGCCGACCTTCAGGGCGGCAGGATCGTGAAGCGTAGGGCGCCGCGGGACGCTTTTGAAGATGACGCCGTTTTCAGACAGTGACTCATTCGGCTTGCTCAGGGCCGACCGCGAAACGGTTGCGTGTGACGACGATTCCGGACGTGCAGACAGTAATCGTCCTCGTTCGCCGGGTTCCCGACTGCCGAACACGGATCGAGCGGCGAGCATTGAAGGGCGGCGGTTTGACTACCGGGTTCGCTGGCGCGACGGGGAGCACGATGCGGTCGAGGTCGTTCTCGAGACGCGCTGATGCGGAGCGGTTGGAATGGACATGAAGCGGCGCAAGCAGTTGGGCGACCGTGTCTTCAACGAGTCGTCGCGGCAGTCGGCTGATGTGTTCGCGCGTGAGTGGTGGATCGTCTACGCGACGAAGGACCTGGCGCCGAAACGCTAGAGGTGTACGCCTGGGCCTGGGACAAGCACGTCCTTGCCGAGAATCGGCGACATCTA
>DASZBP010000038.1:0-13300 GCA_035943915.1 Gaiellaceae bacterium
GATGCGTTCCTCGAGGGCGGCCCCGACTCGCTCCGGCAACTCGTCCTGCGATTCGCCAAGGGGCGCGGGCCGTTCACGAGCGAGCAGGCGAACACGCGCTTCGGCCGCGACGTCACCCAGGTTCTCGTCGACCTGGAGCGCGCCGACCAGCTCGTGCGTGGTGAGCTTCGTCCCGGCGGCACCGAGCGCGAATGGTGCGACCCCGACGTGCTTCGCCGTCTGCGGCGCGCGTCGCTCGCTGCCCTGCGCAAGGAGGTCGAACCGGTTCCGCAGGACGCACTTGCGCGGTTCCTGCCT
The DNA here is from genome assembly GCA_035943915.1 of Gaiellaceae bacterium. Taxonomy (GTDB): domain Bacteria; phylum Actinomycetota; class Thermoleophilia; order Gaiellales; family Gaiellaceae; genus PALSA-600. The sequence goes on from DASZBP010000038.1 coordinate 298, forward strand.
GGCTGGCACGGCGTCGACCGCCGCGCGTCGCTGCGTGAGGCGCTCGTCCCGCTCCAGGCGCTGCCCCTGCCGGCCGCGCTCTGGGAGTCCGACGTGCTGCCGCGGCGCGTGCCGGGCTATCGCCCCGAGCATCTCGATGCGCTCTGCGCGAGCGGTGAGGTGGTCTGGATCGGCGCTGGTTCGGATCGCGTCGCGCTGTACTTCCGCGAGGACGCTTCGGCGCTCGGTCAGGTTCCCGGCGCTCCGCGTCCCGAAGGCGAGGAGTACGACAAGATCCGCGCCGCGCTGACGCACGCGCTCTACTGGGACGAGGTGCTCGCGGAGACCGGGCTCGACGAGGGAGTCGCACTGCCCGCGCTCTGGGAGCTCGTGTGGTCGGGCGAGGTGACGAACGACGCGTGGACGCCGCTGCGCGCGTCACGTCGTTTCGGCCAGGTCAAGCCCGAGCGTCGTCCCCGTCGCTTCTCGCGTCGCCGTGTGCAGGCGGTATCCGCGACGGCGGGACGCTGGTCGTCGACCGCGCGGCTCTTCACCGCATTGCCCGAACGGAGGGCGCTCGCCGAGCTGCTGCTCGAGCGGCACGGCGTCGTCACGCGTGACGGTGTGCGCAGCGAAGGCATTCCCGGCGGCTACGGCGCGGTCTATGCGGAGCTGCGCGCGCTCGAGACGCTCGGGCTCTGCCGCCGCGGCTATTTCGTCGAAGGTCTGGGCGGCGCCCAGTTCGCACTCGGCGGCGCGGTCGAGCGGTTGCGCGAGCTGCGCGAGGCGGGGGAGGACCCGGATGCGCTCGTCCTCGGCGCAGCTGATCCCGCGCAGCCCTACGGCGCGGCGGTGCCGTGGCCGCGACGCAAAGGCTCGCGCGCCGCGCGTGTCGCGGGCGCATACGTCGTGCTGCTCGGCGGCGAAGCGGTGCTCTACGTAGAGCGCGGCGGGCGATCGCTGACGCCGTTGCGTGAGCCGGACGATTCGTGGCTGCGCGTCGCGCTGGCGGCGCTCGTCACGCACGTCCGCACGACCGGCGGCAAGCGGCTCGCGGTCGAGCGCTTCGACGGCGAGCCCGTCGCGGAAACCGACGCGATGGCGTTGCTCGTCGAGGCCGGCTTCCTCGCCGGCCCGCGCCGTGCCGTGCTGCGCGCCTAGCTAGTCGTCCGTAAGCTCTTCGTCGGCGGCTTCCTTCGCTTCGCCACCGGCAAACGTGCTCGCAACGAATGCGTCGTCCTTGCGCGCCTCGTAGTCGTTGTTCGCCGGCGCGTTGTCGGACGGCATCAAGCGCTTGAGGAGATCTTTGAGTCCCATGGGGCGAGTCTACGCCTGCTATCCACCAGGGGTGCATGAACGGCGCAAAGGGCGGCTCTACGTCACGCTCGCCGCGATCGCCTGGTCCACGGCAGGGCTCTTCCAGCGAGAGCTCAGCGTGGACACGGCCGGCCAGCTCGCCGGGCGCGCCCTGTTCGCCGTAGTGGGGCTCGGGGTCTACATCGCGTTCTCCGAGCGGCGGGGGATCGTGCGCTCGTTCCTCGCGATCGACCGCGCCGGACTCGGGATCACCGCCCTCATGGCGCTTTCGTCGACGTCGTTCCTGGTCGCGCTCAATCACGCGAGCGTGGCGAGCGTCCTCTTCATGCAGGCGCTGTCCCCGATCGTCGCCGCGCTGATCGCGTCGGCACTCGGCGAGCCCGTATCGCGCCGCAGCTGGATCGCGATGATGATCGCGATCGCGGGTGTGTCGGTGATGGTCGGCGGGCCTGGCCGCTCCAGCTTCCTCGGTTTGTCGCTGGCGCTGCTGATGTCGCTGTCGTTTGCCGGGACGATCGTGATCACGCGACATCGCCGCGACGTGTCGATGGCGCCGGCAACGTGCCTCTCGCAGGTCGTCGTCTTCGTGCTCGCTGCGCCCTTCGCGTCGTACGGCAGCATCGGCGTCAAGGACACCGGGCTGCTCGTCCTGCTCGGCGTGACGCAGATCGGCCTCGGCCTGATCTTCCTCACGATCGGCGGACGGCTGATCCCGGCGGCGGAGGTCGGCCTGATCACGCTGCTCGAGGTCGTGCTCGGCCCGATGTGGGTGTGGTTGTTCCTGGCGGAGCGTCCGAGCACCGCGACGCTGATCGGCGGCACGGTCGTGCTCGCGGCCGTCCTCGTGCAGTCAGCCCGCGAGGCGCCCGAGCAGCGCGCCGAAGAGCGCGTGTCGGAAGGTCGCCTGCACGAACGCGCGCTTCGACCATAACGGCGCCAGACCCGGTGTCCCGCGCGCGGGATGCACGCGGTCGGCGACGGCGCCGAGTGGGAAGAGCAACGTGTGCTCGGCGAGCGCCATCGTCATCGCACTCACACCGCGCCGGCGAAGCTGCGCGTAGGCGAGCCCGAAGACGGCGCCGTTGGCGGCATGCATCGCAAGCCCCGCGACGGGCCAGGCGCGCGAGCGTGTGACCCCCTTGCCGAGCACCGCGACGTCCGAGTAGTCGTGGCCGACGAGCCGCTTGTCGAGTTGCTCGGCCGCAGCCCATACGAGCGCGGAGACCGCCCCTGCCTTTGCTGGGTTCACGGGTCGAAGGTAGCGGGAAGGCGTTGCCGGTGAGCTTCTTCGACGGCTTCGAGCTCGACCGGATCGAGGTGGGGGACGTCACGCTGCGCGTGCGGCACGGGGGCTCCGGCTCGCCTGTCGTCTTGCTGCACGGCCATCCGCGCACGCACGCGACTTGGCACCGGGTCGCCGCACTGCTCGCGCCCCAGCACACCGTTGTCTGCCCGGACCTGCGCGGCTACGGCGAGTCGACGACCACCGGTGACCAGAGCAAGCGCGCGATGGCGAACGATGTCGGCCGCCTCATGCAGCAGCTGGGCCATGAGCGGTACGCAGTCCTCGGCCACGACCGCGGCGCGTACGTGGCGTTCCGCCTGGCGCTCGACCATGCCGCTGCCGTCGAGCGGCTCGCGATCGTCGAGGCGATGCCGCTCGTCGAGCGCCTCGAGCGAACCGACTGGCGCTTCGCCGCGTCGTGGTGGCACTGGTGGTTTTTCGCGCAGCGCGAGAAGCCTGCGGAGTCGTTCATCAACGCGGATCCCGACGCGTGGTACGCGGCGAAGCCGGATCTGATGGGCGACGAGGCGTACGCCGACCTGCGGCGCGCGCTGCGCAACCCCGACGTGGTGCACGCGATGGTCGAGGACTACCGCGCCGGGCCCCGCGCGGACCGCGAGCACGACGAGGCCGACCGCGCTGCCGGACGCAAGATCTCCTGCCCGCTGCTCATCGTGTCGCTGCTGCAGGACGATCCCGAGCTCGACCACGGCGCGAGCCTCGAGGAGATCTGGCGTCCATGGGCGGACGACGTGCGCACGGACGCGATCGACTGCGGCCATCACGTCGCGGAGGAAGCGCCCGACGAGCTCGCGCGCGTCCTGCTTGCTTTCCTGTAGCCATGCCCGAAGGTGATGCGCTCCATCGTGCGGCGCGGCGGCTGCAGCCGCTCGTCGGCCAGCGGCTCGCCGTCGAGGCGGTGCACCCGCGCGCACGCGCGACGCAGGTCGCCGAGCGCGTGGACGGCCGCCGGCTCGACTCGGTGGATGCAGTCGGCAAGAACCTGCTCTTCCGGTTCGAAGGGGGCATCGTCATGCGGTCGCACCTGCGCATGTCGGGGCGCTGGTCACTGCGTCCGCGCGGGGAAGAGCGCCGCGGCACGCCGTGGCTCGTCCTGCGCGGAGACCGCTACGAGGGCGTCCTTTGGAACGGCCCCGTGCTCGAGCTGCACACACGCGCGGTCGAGCGCCTCGGCCCGGACATCCTCGAGCGGCCGCCGCGGATCGACGCGATGCTCGCGCGGCTGCGCGCAAGCGACAACACGCGCTGGCTCGGCGAGGCGCTCATGGATCAGTCCGTCGTCGCGGGCATCGGGAACATGTGGCTTGCGGAGGCGTTGTGGGATGCGCGCATCTCTCCGTGGCGGCGTCTGCGCGACGTGACCGAGGACGTGCGGCGCCTCGCGCTCGAGACCGCGGCGCGGCTGATGCGCGAGGCGCTCGACGACGGCCGCCGCACGGGCCATCGCGCGTACCGCCGTGCCGGCATGCCGTGCCCGCGCTGCCGCACGCGGATCCGCTCGTGGGGGCAGGGCGACGCGAACCGGATGACGTACTGGTGCCCCACCTGTCAGGTAGGAGAGGAGCCGCGCCCGGCGTAGTTCACGTCGTGGCACTGCGCGCACCGCATCTCTACGAGTCGCTCCGCCGGTTCTGCCTCGCGGCGTTCGCCGCCGAGCGCGGCGCCCAGGTTCCGTTCGCGTTCGAGGAGCACACGACGCGCGAAGGGCCGTCGCTTTACGAGTACAAGCCTTTGCTGCGCGGGTTCGTCGAAGAGCAGTCGCCGACCCTTCGCCGCCTTCCGGACACGCGCGACGCGATCGAGGATCTGAAGCGCGAGCCCGCTGCGGCGATCTTCGCGCGCGCACACCGACTCGGGCAGACGGACGACGACGCCCTCTTCCGCTCGATTCTGCTGCCGATGCTGACGTGGACCGCGGAGCGCTGCGGCGGCTTCGACTGGGTCGACGAGGCGTTCGACAATGCGTACGCGGATCTCGAGCAGACGCTCTTCGGCACGGCGCGCACGTACGTCGCGATCGCGCCGCTGATCGGGCTCTCTGCCGGTTCCGAGGTCGACCTCGGCGACGGGATCCGCGTCCGGCCGATCGTCGCCGGCGAGATCTCGCAGCTCTGGCCCGAGGCGCGCGGCCTGATGCCGCCCGAGTTCGGCCGCGACGTCGACCGTCTGCTCGTGCTCGAGCTGGCACGCGAGCTCGAGGCCGCAGACGCAGACCCGCCCGACGCTGCCGGCGAGCTTGCGGACGCTGTCAGCGCGCTGCGCCTCGCGACAGCCGGAGCGATCGCTGCCGGCCCCGTCGTCTTCGAGCGGCTCGACTTCCGCCCGCTGCGCATCTCCCCGCTGCTTCCGATCGCGGCGACGCAGCCGCGTGGCGAGGCGACGCGGCTCGACAAGCTGCGCGGACGCGTCGCTGCAGATCTGCGCGCGAAGCTCACGCTCGCCGACAGCGACCGCGAGCTCGGTGAGGCGCTCGACCGCTGGGAGCTCTCGCTGTTCGCGGAGGAGCCGTTGCGCTCGTCGCAGGTGCGCGACGCGCTGACCGCGCTGCTCGGCGGCGAAGGCGGCTGGTGGGCGGCGTCGATGCGCACCGTGGTGCTGCTCGGCGACAAGACGAAGGAACGCGGGGACATGCTCGCTTCGCTGCGCGAGGAACGGCTCGGACGGGTCGCACGTGACGCAGTGCGGCAGGCACTCGTCGAGACGCTGATGCACGGTACGCGTGCCGGCCTCGCGGAGACGCTCGACGAGGCGCTGCTCGGCATGCGGCCGCGGCCGGCCTCCGTGCTCCGCGTCGCGTAACCCCCGTGTTCGACCGGCAGCCGCATCTGGTCGGCCGGCTGATCGAGGCTCGCCCCCTCGAAGCGTCCGACTTCGAGGCGCTCGCCGCTGCGGCGTCCGACCCGCTGATCTGGGAGTTGCATCCCGACAGGGACAGGCATCGTCCGGAGGTCTTTCGCGTGTTCTTCGACGACCAACTCGCGTCGGGTGGCGGGCTCGTCGTCCTCGACCGCAACACGGGCGAGGTCATCGGTACGTCCCGCTTCCACGGCTACGACCCGGAGGCGAGCGAGATCGAGATCGGCTGGACATTCCTCGTGCGGCGCTACTGGGGCGGCGCGTACAACGGCGAGCTCAAGTCGCTCATGCTGTGTCACGCGTTCCAGTACGTGAAGCACGTTTTGTTCCGCGTGCGTGTCGGGAACCTCCGCTCACAACGCGCGGTGGAGAAGATCGGCGGCGTCTCGATCGGGACGTGCACCGACCGCGAGAGTTTCTCGTACCGGATCAGCGCGCCTTCCGCCTGAGCTAGGCGAGCTTGATCGCGAGCTCGACGTCCCAGCGTGTCCTGCGCGGCTCCGTCCTCGGATCGGTGAGGTACGCCTCGTAGCGGCACGCGAAGGCATCGCCTGCGGCGACGCGATGCTGGTCGAACCGCAAGCCGTTGTCGCTCGCCCAGTCGATCAGGAACCCGTGCGCCCGGCGCGCGTGGTCGCGGAACGTGAACGTGGCGTAGTCGCCCGCGGGAAGCTCACCCGGGCGAACGCGATCGTCGCCTTCGGGCGGGCAGTCGACGAGGACAGCCACCTCGAGCTCCATCGGCCCTTCCATGTCGATGACGTGGAGGCGGAAGAGCCCGAACCCTCGCGTCGCGACATCGTGAGCATGCGTCCAGCGGGCGAGCTCCGCCTGGAGGTCGTTGCGCACCTTGAGCATCCCGCGGAATGGAGTGACCACGCGGATTCCGAGATACGACTGTGCTTGGCGCCGTTCGACGTGGGCTGGGACGACGATTTCCATCGCTCGGGATGGTGGACTAATTTCAGCAGCGAAGTTGGAACGCAGTCGGCACAGACACGTCACACCTGCCCCGGTACGTTCGTTCGGTGGACGTTGTCGACACGGTGCTGAAGCGGCTGGAGCGCATCGACGAGCTCGAGCGGGGTCGGGCAGGGCGACCCGAGCTGCTCGTCGAGCTGAGGCACCTGGTGCGCGAGGCGGAGGCATGGGCGCGGACCGAAGGAGACGACCGCGCCCAGGCCGCGGTTGACAAACTTCGGAAGGAGACAGGAGGAATGCGTTAGGTCAACCCGAAATCGCCGCACATGGGACTTGCCCGCCTACTTCCGCGTCCCGCGGTCCAAGCTGCCGCTGAGCCGGTGCCCGCGATGACGCGCGTGATCTCGCTCGCCAACCAGAAGGGTGGCGTCGCCAAGACGACGACGACCCTGAACCTGGGCGTGGCGTTCAAGGAGGCAGGTCATCGCGTGCTGCTCATCGACCTCGACCCGCAGGGCAACCTGACGATGTCGCAGGGCCTGAATCCGGACACGATCGAGAAGTCGATGTTCGACGTGCTGGTCAACCGCATGCCGATCGACCAGGTGATCGAGCAGCGCGAGGTGGACATCGCCGTCTCGTCGATCGACCTCGCCGGCGCAGAGCTCGCGCTGTCGGCCCAGATCGGGCGCGAGCGCGCTCTGGACAAGGCGTTGGCCGCTATCCGCGATCGGTACGACTTCATCCTGATCGACACGCCCCCCTCGCTGGGCCTGCTGACGATCAACGCGTTCGTCGCATCGACCGGCGTGATCGTCCCGGTGCAGACGGAGTACCTGTCGCTGCGCGGGCTCGTGCAGCTCGAGAACACGCTGACCATGGTCCGCGAGAACCTGAACCCGAAGGTCGAGATCATCGGGATCGTGCCGACGATGTTCGACAAGCGCCTGACGCACTCGCGTGAGGCCGACGAGATCCTCCGTGAGAACTTCGGCGACCTCGTCTACAACACAAGGATTCGCAAGACCGTGCGCTTCGCCGAAGCGCCGGTGAAGGGTATGTCCGTCCTTGCGTACGAGCCGTCCGGCGACGCCGCCGCGCTCTACCGCGATCTCGCAAAGGAGGTGCTCGATGGCCAGGAATCGCGCCAGCATGCGTGAGGGCCCGCTCGCCGACCTGTTTCGCGCCACCGAAGCAGCTCAGAAGCAGGCGAAGGACCAGGATGCGGGCGAGCGTCAGCAGCAGCTGCCGGTCGAGCGCGCCGAGCGGCCCGCGCCGCCCGCTCCGAAGCCGACCCCGATCTCGCAGGAGCCTGCGCCGACGCCGATCCGCGCGGTTCGTCCTGCACCCGAGCCCGATCCCGAGCCGGTCTCCGAGGGCCGCGAGCGGCCGCTCGCCCGCTGGCTCGACCCGCTTCCCGAGCAGCCTGCGCGTCTCGAGCGTGCCCGCGACTCGGCGTCGTACCTCGCGGTCATCCGCGTCGTCGGCGTCGGCGGTGCAGGGCTGAACGCGGTCGACAGGATGATGGACGCCGGAATCACGCAGGTGGATTTCATCGCGGTCAACACCGACATCCAGCAGCTCCAGATGAGCGATGCGCCGACGAAGATCCACATCGGCAGCGAGCTCACCGAGGGCCTGGGCTCCGGTGCCGACCCCGAGATCGGCCGCCGTGCCGCGGAAGACGGCTACGACGCCGTCAAGCGCGCGCTGCGCGGCTCGGACATGGTCTTCGTCACCGCCGGCGAGGGCGGCGGCACCGGCTCCGGTGCGGCTCCCGTCGTTGCGCGCATCGCGCGTGAGGTCGGCGCGCTCACCGTCGGCATCGTGACGACTCCGTTCCGGTTCGAGGGCTCGCGCCGCATGAAGCAGGCCGACGACGGCGTCGCCGCGCTCCGCAAGGCGTGCGACACGCTCATCGTCATCCCGAACGACCGCCTGCTCGAGGTGCTCGACAAGTCCACGTCCATGCTCGAGGCGTTCCGCATCGCGGACGACGTCCTCCGCCACGGCGTCCAGGGCATCTGCGACCTGATCACGAACCCCGGCGTCATCAACCTCGACTTCGCCGACGTGCGCACGATCATGGCGGACTCCGGAAACGCGCTCATGGGCATCGGCTACGCCACCGGCGAGAACCGCGCGAAGGAAGCCGCGGAGCGCGCGCTGCGCAGCCCGCTCATCGAGACGGAGATCACCGGCGCACGCGGCATCCTGCTTTCGATCGCCGGCGGCGACGACCTCACGCTCTACGAGGTCAACGAGGCCGCGGAGGTCGTGCGCCAGGCGTCGACGGACGACACGAACATCATCTTCGGCGCGACGATCGACGACCGCCTCGAGGGCCAGATGTGGATCACGGTCGTCGCAACGGGCTACGGGAACGCGAAGAGCGGCCGGCGCGGCACGTTCATCACCGCAGGCTCGGGCGGCTCCGGCGACGTGCTCGAGACGCCGTCGTTCCTGCGCGACTCCTAGAGCGCGTCGAGCACGAGCGCGCCGACGGCGAGCACAAGCCCGGTCGAAGCCCCTGCGACAGCGACGCGCATCGACCAGCGCTGCACGACGGGGTTCAGGCGAAGCAGGTACAGCCCGCCGACTGCGCCGGCGAAGACGCTGACGAGCGTCTCGAGCGCCTGCATCGCGATGCCGACGGCGAGCGCCTGGCCCATCCCGATGCCGCGGCTCGCGAGCGCGACCGCGACGGCGCCGCTGCCGACTCCGAATGCGCCGGGCGTGATCGGGAACGCACCCGCGAGATCGAGCGCGGGCGCGATCAGCAGCGCTGCGAGCAGCGGATGCTGCACGCCGAGCGCCTGCGCGACCGCGGCGGCGCCGAGGAACCGCGTGAGCTGCACGGCGAACGACCACGCGACGACCGTGGCGGCGGCGCGCGGGGAGCGCGCGAGTGCGGTGACGCCGGTGAGCAGATGCGTGAGGCGCGGGTGCGAGCGAAGCCGCCGCGACACGAGTGCCGCGACGGCAACGCCCGCGGTCAAGCCGAAGAGTGCGAACACCGGCCACAGGGGGATCGCGCCGGTCGCGGACGCGGCGACGACGATCGCCGCGAGCGCGAGTGACCGCGCGGCCGCGAGCGCCGCGTAGACGCCGCCGCCCGTCCACATCCGGCCGGCGCGGTCGAGCGCCTGCGAGCAGAGCGCGACCTTGACCGCGTCGCCGAGTTTCGCGGGCGCGAACGAGTTCACGGCGCACCCGATCCCGAGCCGTGCAGCGGCCTCGCGCGGGCACAGACGACCGCCCGCGGCGGCGAACGCGGCGCGCCAGGCGAGGACGGTGCAGACGAATCCGGCGGCGAACGCGGCGAGCGCAACAGCCAGCCAGCGGCGGTCTCCGCCGGCGACCGCGGCGAGCGCCGGGTGCAGCCGGTTTCCGAGAAGCGTCGGGATCGCAGCCAGCAGGGCGAGCGCGGCAAGAGCCGCGCCGGCGCCGAGCAGGGTGGAGCGAGTGATCTTCATGACTGGGCCGTCTCTCTTCCAGACGCGCTACCTCGCCGCGGGTTAGTTGGGAAACGGTGAAGATCTGGCTATGGAGAGAGGAGCCGTCGCCGCGGGCCACCCGCTGACGGCGCAGGCCGGCGCACGCGCGCTGGAGGAGGGCGGAAACGCCGTCGATGCCTGCGTCGCCGCCGCATTCGCCAGCTGGGTCGCCGAGAGCCCGCTCACCGGGCCGGGCGCAGGCGGCTTTGCCTTGGTCCTCCCGGCTGACGGCCGCCCGCCGAGGGTTGCCGACTTCTTCGTCTCGACACCGGGCCTCGGGCTGTCGAAGCCGAGCGGCGCGCAGATGCACGCGATCGACGTCGGCTTCGGCGGCGACAGCGAGACGACCCAGGTCTTTCGGATCGGAGAAGCCTCATGCGCCGTTCCCGGTACCGCGCTCGGCCTCCAGGCGATGCATCAGGCGTACGGTCGCCTGCCGTGGGTCGAGCTCCTGCAACCGGCGATCGAGCTTGCCCGCGACGGCATCGAGCTGACGCGCCCGCAGGCGCATCTGCACGCGATCCTCGACCTGATCCTCCGCCACACGCCCGAGGGGCGGCGGCTCTACAGCCGCGCGGACGGCGGCCGGCTTCTTCCCGCCGACACGGTGAGCTTCCCCGACGTCGCCGCCACGCTCGAGCAGATCGGCCGTCACGGTGGCGGCGTGCTCTACAGCGGCGAGCTCGCGCACGCGATCGTCGACACGGTGCGTGACGGAGGAGGCTCGGTCACGCTCACCGACCTCCGGAAGTACCGCGTCATCTGGCGGCGCCCGGTTCGCGTCCCGTACCGCGGCGCAGAGTTCGTCTCGAACCCGCCGCCGTCGTCGGGGGGGATCCTGATTGCGTACGGGCTGATGCTGCTCGAGCAGCTACCCACCGGCGCGGCCGGGGGCGCGGAGGCGGTCGCCGCGCTCGTCGAGGTGATGCGCGAGCAGACGCGCGCGCGCGAGGACGGCTTCTCCGGCGGCCTGTATCGCGGCGGTCTTGCGAAGAAGCTGCTGTCGCGCGACGCGATTCGCGCGGCACTCGTCCGGATCGGCGAGCGCGGCGCGCACGAGCACGCGCCCGCCGGCGGAACCACTCACATCTCTGCGGTCGACGCCGACGGGAATGCGGCGGCGATCTCCTCGTCGACCGGCTCCGGGTCGGGCGTGATCGTGCCCGGCACCGGGATCCATCTCAACAACATGCTCGGCGAGTACGACCTCGCGGCGCCCGGCCCGGCGACACCGGGCCGCCGCCTCACGAGCATGATGGCGCCGTCGATCGTCATCGACGAGAGCGGCCCGCGCCTCGTCGTCGGCAGCGCCGGCTCGGTGCGCCTGCGCGGCGCGATCATGCAGGTGGTCGAGAACGTGGTCGGCCACGGGCTCGGCGTGCAGGACGCGATCGAGCACCCGCGCGTCCACGTCGACGAGCCGAAGGTGCAATGCGAAGGCGGCTTCGAGCCGGCAGAGCTCGACCGGCTCGAGGCGATGGGCTACGACATCGTGCGCTGGCGCCGCCGCAACCTCTTCTTCGGCGGCACGAACGCCGTGGAGGTATGCGAGGACGGCTCGCTCGCAGCGGCCGGGGACCCGCGCCGCGGCGGTCACGGCGTCGTGGTGTGAAAGAGATCGAGCTCGGCGGAGGCGCGTCCGGCATGGGCGTCGTGCGCGTTGGCGACACGGTGCGGCGGCCGCAGCGCTTCGTCACGAACGAGATGCGCGACGTGCTGCAGCACCTCGAGCGTGCCGGATTCGATGCCGCGCCGCGCTGGCTCGGAGTCGACGAGCAAGGCCGCGACATCCTCACGTGGATCGAGGGCGAGACGTTCGTCGAGCGCGGGCGCATGCACCCGTACATCGGCGACCCGCCTGATCGCATCACGCTCGACGACACGCAGCTGACAGCCGTCTTCGCCCTGCTGCGCCGCTACCACGACACGTTCGAGGGCGAGGTGACCTGCCACGGCGACTACGGGCCGTGGAATCTCGTCTGGCGCGACGGCCTGCCAGTCGCGGTGATCGACTTCGACAACGCATACGCCGGCGACCCGGCCGACGACGTGGGCTATGCGCTGCGCATGTTCGTCAGCTACGGCTTCGGCCCGTGGACGCCCGACGAGTCGGTGCGCCGCACGCGTGTCGCGCTCGCTGCGTACGGGCGCGACTTCGACGTGCCGGCGCTGCTCGAGGCGGAGTACGACCGCGCGCACGCGAAAGGAATCGCCAACGGCTGGCATCGGCAGGTGCCGAGGATCGCGCTCGAGCGGGAGTGGCTCGCCGAGCACGCGCGGCTGTTTCGGGTGTAAATTCGCGGTCCCCCCACGGAAGGAAATGTCATGCTTCGCTTGAGCCTGGCACTCGCCGTCGCGCTCGTCGTCTTCGCCGCACCCGCGGCCGCACGCAGCGAGGCGCCCTCCTGCCACCTCGTGTCCCCTGCGGTCATCCGCTCGGTGCTCGGCGTCACCGTCGGCCCGCTGACGCGGCAAGCCGACCACAGCACGCTCGTGTGCTCATACAGCGTCACCGGGGTGCCAGACGCTGTGAAGGTCACGTTCGAGTCCGGCGTGAGCAGCGCCGAGTTCTCTGCCACGCGCACGTCCTTCGCGCATGCCTACCAGCACGTGCGCGCGGTACATGGCATCGGCGACTCGGCGTTCGAGGCATCGCAGGGAACCGGCCCATTCGCCTCGACCCTGCTGTTCGTGCACAAAGGAAGCAACGAGATCGGCGTGACCGCGGTCGCATCGCTTGCACGGTGTGAGCGCCTGGCGCGGCTGTTGCTACCGCACGTATAGCCCTATGGCTCGGAGTGATCCGGGCCGAGCGGGGAGACCTTGCCGTTCTTGTGCGCGCGCTCGCGCAGGGACTGCTGCAGCACGGTCGTTTCCAGCGCGGTCTCGAGCAGCTCCGCGAGGCGCACCATGCGCTGCCGCGGTGACGTCGAGGCGATCAGCTCCTGCTTCGCGTCGACGCCGAAGTCGACGCGGGCCGCAAGCTCGAAGTCGAGCTGCAGGATGTCCGGATCGGGGAGGTCGACGTCCGCCTGCGTCGCCTTCGCCAGCTGCTGGAACAGCTCGTAGGCGCGCGCCGACTCCTCCGGCGACGGCTCTTCCTCGTCGTCGGCGACGTCCTCGTACT
>DASZBP010000039.1:0-20410 GCA_035943915.1 Gaiellaceae bacterium
CCCTCGCCGTGGAGCCGCGCGTCGTCGTCGCGGATGAGCCGATCTCGATGCTCGACGTCTCGATCCGCATCGGGATCCTCAACCTGATGAGCGACCTGAAGACCGAGCACGGCCTGTCGTTCCTCTACGTCACGCACGACCTGGCGAGCGCCCGCTACGTCGCGGACGACATCCTCGTGATGTACGCCGGCCAGATCGTCGAGCAAGGCCCCGCCGAGCAGGTGCTCCGCGAGCCGCTGCACCCGTACACACAGCTGCTGCTCGCGTCGGTGCCGGACCCCGCCGTCGGCGAGCGCGAGCCGATCGAGGTGCGCAAGGGTCTCGCCGCCGCCGCTGTCGACCCCGTCGCAGGCTGCCGCTTCGTCAACCGCTGCCCGCTCGCCATCGACGTCTGCTCGCGCGTCACGCCCGAGCTCGTCGAGGCGCGCCCGCTCCAGTCCGCACGGTGCCACGTCACCGCCCCAGCCCCCGCAATCCGAGAGGACGCACATGCCTGACCATTCCCCGAACTTCCCGCGCGACTTCGTCTGGGGCGCGGCGACCGCCTCGTACCAGATCGAAGGCGCTGCGAACGAGGACGGACGCGGCGAGAGCGTGTGGGACCGCTTCGCGGCAACGCCCGGCAGGGTCCGCAACGGCGACTCCGGCGCGGTGGCGTGCGATTTCTACCATCGCTACAGCCACGACATCCGCCTGATGCAGGAGCTCGGCATCGACGCGTTCCGCTTCTCGATCGCGTGGCCGCGCGTTCTGCCGGAAGGTCGTGGCACCGTCAACGAGAAGGGCCTCGACTTCTACGACCGGCTCGTCGACGAGCTGCTCGCGAACGGGATCACGCCGTTCGCGACGCTCTTCCACTGGGACACGCCGCAGGTGCTCGACGAAGAAGGCGGCTGGCCGTCGCGCGGCATCATCGAGCCGTTCTGCGAGTACGTCGAAGCGGTCAGCGCGCGGCTCGGCGATCGCGTGCAGCACTGGATCACGCACAACGAGCCGTGGGTCGTCGCCTGGGTCGGGCACGGCTGGGGCCACCACGCCCCGGGCCGCACCTCCGACAAGGAGGCGCTCGCGGCAGCGCATCATCTGCTGCTGTCGCACGGGCGCGCCGTCGAGATCCTGCGGCGCAACGCGCCGGACGCGGCCGTCGGCATCACGTTGAACCTCGACTACGTGTACGCGGCGAGCAACGATCCTGCAGACGGCGCCGCGGTGCGCTGGGTCGACGGCCTGCACAACCGCTGGTTCCTCGACCCGATCTTCAAGGGGAGCTACCCGGCGGACATGCTCGAGGCGTGGGCGGAGAGCATGCCGGAGGTGCACGACGGCGACCTCGCGACGATCGCGGCGCCGATCGACTTCCTCGGCGTCAACAACTACACGTCGCCGCTCGTCGCGGCCGACGAGACGGGCGGCCGGTCGGAGATCGTGCGCCGCGCCGACGTCGACCGCACCGACATGGGCTGGGAGGTCGTGCCGGACGGTCTGCACGACCTGCTCGTGCGGCTCGACCGCGAGTACGGGCCGAAGTCGATCTACGTCACGGAGAACGGCTGCGCGTACGCCGACGTACGCGGGCACGACGGCCAGGTCGAGGATCCCGAGCGGCAGGCGTACCTCGCCGCGTACATCGACGCCGCGGGGCGCGCGATCGAAGCGGGCGTGCCGCTGCGCGGCTACTTCACCTGGTCGCTGCTCGACAACTTCGAATGGGCATGGGGCTATTGGAAGCGGTTCGGCCTGATCTACATCGACTACGCGACGCTCGAGCGGGTGCCGAAGGGCAGCTTCTACTGGTACCGCGACTTCATCGCCGCGCAGCGCCTCGCCGAGGCTGCCGCGTGAGCGCGACGGCAGTCACGGTCGAGACCGTCCTTGCATCGCTGACGCTCGAGGAGAAAGCCGGCCTGATGTTCCACTCGGCGATCTCGATGAACCCCGACGGGTCCGACATCGAGGACATGCAGGAGCTGATCGCGGAGCGTCACCTCAACACGTTCAACATCTATTACGCACCCGAGCCTCGCATCCAGGCCGAGTGGCACAACCGCCTGCAGGAGATCGCGGCGTCGACGCGCTCCGGCATCCCGATCACGATCTCGTCGGATCCCCGCCACGGCTTCGAGGACACGCACGGTGCCGGCTGGTCGGCCGACGGGTTCTCGCACTGGCCGGAGCCGATCGGCTTCGGCGCACTGCGCGACGAGGCCGCGCTCGAGGAGTTCGGCGACATCGCGCGCCAGGAGTACCGCGCCGTCGGCATCCAGGTCGCGCTGCACCCGATGGCTGACCTCGCGACCGAGCCGCGGTGGGCCCGGATCATGCACACGTTCGGCGAGGACGCGGAGCTCGCAGCCCGGATGGTCGCCGCGTACATCCGCGGCTTCCAGGGCACCGAACTCGGGCCGCATTCCGTCGCGTGCATGACGAAGCACTTCCCGGGCGGCGGGCCGCAGAAGGACGGCGAGGACCCCCACTTCCACTACGGCAAGGATCAGGTCTATCCCGGCGGCATGTTCGAGTACCACATGCGCGTGTTCGACGCCGCGTTCGCGGCCGGGACGGCGCAGATCATGCCGTACTACGGCCGCCCGCTCGGCACGGAGTACGAAGAGGTCGGCTTCGGGTTCAACAAGGATGTCGTCACCGGCCTGCTGCGTGAGCAATACGGCTTCGACGGCGTCGTCTGCACCGACTGGGCGCTCGTCACAGACTCGCCGATGCCGGACGGATCGGTGTGGCCCGCGAAATGCTGGGGCGTCGAGGATCTCTCCGTCGAGGATCGCGTCGCGAAGATCCTCGATGCGGGCTGCGACCAGCTCGGCGGCGAGCGCCTGCCGGAAGTGATCGTGTCGCTCGTGCAGTCAGGGCGCATCACCGAGGAGCGCATCGACCAGTCGGCGCGGCGCATCCTGCGCGACAAGTTCCGCCTCGGGCTGTTCGACGACCCCTATGTCGACCCTGACGCTGCCGCGCGTATCTGCGGGCAGCCGACGTTCGTCGCAGCGGGCCAGCGTGCGCAGCGGCGCACTGCGGTGCTGATCAAGAACGACGGCGTGCTGCCGTTGTCGGGCGATGAGGACGTCGCGGTCGTGCGGCGCGTCGCGCCCTTCGAGCCGCGCACCGACACGTTCATCGAGAGCGTCTTCCACGCGGGAGATCTCGACTTCAAAGAGCCGGAGCTGAGCAAGCTGCTCGAGCTGGCGCGGTCGAAGCCGACCGTGCTCGTGCTGCACCTCGAGCGTCCTGCCCTGATCCCCGAGCTCGTCGAGGCGTGCGCAGCTGTACTCGGCGTCTTCGGTGCGTCAGACGAGGCAGTCGACGACCTGCTGCACGGCCGCGCAAAGCCGGAGGGGAAGCTCCCGTTCGAGCTGCCGTCGTCGATGGACGCGGTTCGTGCGCAGAAGCCGGACGTCCCCGGCGACTCCGAGTCGCCGCTCTTCCGCTTCGGGCACGGGCTGAGCTACTAGCGCGGGCGCCGCGTGCGACGGCGCAGCGCGACGCTCGTCGCAATGCCGAGCAGCCAGCCGAGCACGGTGGCGAAGAGCACGAGGAACACGAGCGACACATGGCTGTACCCCACGATCCAGCCGACCTTCACGCGGCGCGTGTTCTCGGCGATCAGGATCACGATCAGGACGATCAGCACGATGACCGCCGTCGCCGAGCCGTAGAGGCCGGTGCGGTGCGCCAGGCGGCCGGCGCGGTCGCGACGGCTCTCGATCGGTGTGCTCACTCTCACCTTGTCGCCAACGGCGGGCGCCCGCAAACGCGGGATACCCTGGCCGCGTGCCGTTCTACATCTGCCCGCACTGCAAGGAGCGCACCGTCGACGTGGACGGCATCGAGGGCTTTTCGACGCAGGCGCCGGCATGCCGCCACTGCGGCTTCGGCTTCCTCTTCGAGCTTCTCGACGACTACTACCCCGCCCCGGACACGGGGCTCGTCGTCACCGATCAGGAGCGCCGGGTTCTCGCGATCGGCCGGGGTGTGTTCGAGCTGTGCGGCTACCCGGAGGCAGACCTGATGGGTCGCGACATCGTCGAGGCGCTCGGCTTCTCGGACGAGAAGCCCGTCGACCTCGCGCGCGAGTGGGGCGTGCGCCGCCTCGGCGAGCAGCTCTCGATCCGCACGCGCTCGGGTCAAGAGAAAGCGGTCGTCGCGGACGTCTTCCCCGCGTACGACGACGACGGCGGCCTGCTCGTCGCCCTCACTCCGAAGCGCGGTTAGCCCCCGTCATCTGTCCGCTAGGGCCAAGTGCGGGGTCAGGCACGTGCCTGACCCCGTTTTACGGTGATGGATCGGCAAACGCCTGCACCCGGCCGCGAATCGTCCAATAGCGAAGGTGGCAAGTTCGTGAAAAGAGCGTGACGGCCCTTGCGGTGAGGTAGGTCACTCCGCTAGGCGCGGCTCGAGGGGCACAGGCCTTCCGCGAGCGGGCACTCCTCGCACAGCGGCTTGCGGGCGTCGCAGATGCGGCGGCCGTGCCAGATCAGCAGATGCGGGAAGCGCGCCCAGTCCTCGCGCGGCACGAGCCGCACGAGGTCGCGCTCGATCTTCACCGGGTCCTCCTGCTTCGTGAACGCGAGGCGCTGCGACAGCCGGCGCACGTGGGTGTCGACGACGATCCCCTGCGCATTGCCGCGCTCCGCGGACACGACGTTCGCCGTCTTGCGCGCGACACCCGGCAGCTTCAGCAGCTCGTCGAACTCTGTCGGCACCTCTCCCCCGTACTGCTCGATCAGGATCGCCATCGTGCCGCGCAGCGACTTCGCCTTCTGCCGGAAGAACCCGGTCTGGAAGATGTCGCGCTCGAGCTCCTCGACCGGCACCGCGAGATAGTCCTCGGGGCGCTTGTACTTGACGAACAGCTTCTCCGTGACGCGGTTCACGTTCACGTCCGTCGTCTGCGCCGAGAGCATCACGGAGATCAGAAGCTCAAGCGGGTTGCTGAAGGTGAGAGCGATCTTCGCGTCCGCATGCTCGACCGCCAGCAGCTCGATGACCGGACGCACACGCTCCTTCTTCGGCGCGACCTTCTTGCGCCGCGACTCGGCGACGTAGCTACGAGGCAAAGGCGGAGGCGAGCGCGGGCGGCATGCGCAGCTTCGGGCCGGCGCACACGAGTTCGAGTGCCGGGCAGCCGCTGCACGTGAACTCACTGGGCGTCGGCACGAACTCGCCGGCGTTGATCCGGGCGATCGCCGCGGAAAGCACAACCTCGAGTTCGGGCAGCTGATCGCGCGTGAAGGTCGTCGACACGATCGCGTCGAGACGCTCGAGAAAGGCGTAGACGACCTCGACCTCGTCGGCGCCTGCGCGGAAGCACGCGAGCGCGTACACGAGCCGCTGCAGCGTGTAGTCGTGCTCCACGATCTCCTCCGGCGTGCCCTCTGCGAGCGAGTTCGTCTTGTAGTCGACGACGAGCGCGCGCGGCGGAGCGAGCCACAACAGATCGAGGAAGCCGTGCAGCAGCACGCCGTCGTGCACGAACGCGAACGGCCGCTCAGGCCGGACGCCCTCGAGGCCTGAGACACGCGCCGCGAGCTCGGACTCGTCGTACGCCCGGACGAACCCGGTGATCCGCGCCAGCTCCTCGTCGGTCACCGTCGGATACGACTCGCGCACGAGCTCGACGTCGTTGGACCGGAGCTCGAGGAGCTTGTGCACGGCGTTGCCGATCTCCGTCGCGGCAAGGCCGCCCGTGCCGAGCGCGCTTGGCATCGTCGCGCGCTCCTCGCGCAACCCCGCGACGCGCTCGGCGTAGTAGCGATACGAGCAGCGCTCGAACAGCGCCAGTGCGGAATACGACAGCCGCCGCACGCGATGCAACGGCGGCGCCGGCGGCGGCTCGAGATCCGGGAGGCGGTAGCCGCGCGGGATCGGCGCTGTCGGCATCTCACCGAACAGCGCAAGCTGACCCGCATCGTCGGCGACGACGACGTCGGGCTCGGTCTCGACCTTCGGAGTGCAACGGTCGACTCGAAGCAGGAAGCGCGCATCGCCGCGCTCGAGCTCGATCGGAGTCGCGTCCGGGGCCGCAGCGACCTCCTCGTCGGCCCGCAGCCGCTCCAGCACCCAGCCGATCGGCGTCTTCCGGTCGCGCGCAGCGTCGACGTCGATCGCACCGGACACGATCAGCCGGTCGATCGCGCGCGTCATCGCCACGTAGTAGAGGCGCTTCCGCTCGGCGTCGTCCTCCTCCTGCTCGGCCCTGCGCACCGCTTCGTAGTCGAAGACGCCTTCGCGCTTACCGGACACCGGGTTGATGACGCGGAACCCGAACGAGCCGTCGGGGCGCACGAGGATCTCGTCGGCCGAAGGCGCGCCGCCCGTGTCACGCCCGGCGTCCGCGACGATCACGACCTTGAACTCGAGACCCTTCGCCGCGTGGATCGTCAGCAGCCGCACTGCACCCGCGCCCTCCTCCTCGGAGACCGCCTCGAGCTGCGCAGCGCCGAGCGCCTCCTGGTCGCGCAGGAACGAGACGAAGCCTTCGATGTCGGGGCCGCGCAGCTCCTCGTACGAGCGCGCGAGGCGCATCAGCTTGCGCATGTTCGCGTAGCGGCGCTTGCCGTCCCACCGCGCCAGCACCGCGAGGTCGTAGTCGTGCGCGCCGACGATCTCCTCGCACAGGCGCTCAAGCGACAGCCGCGCTGACGCGGCGACGAGCCGCTCGTACCGCTGCTTGAACGCTCGCACGAGCCGCTCGTCCTGCTCGGAGAACGCCTCGGGAAGCGAGCGCTCGATGCCGGTGAACAACGGCCGCCTGCTCGCCTGCCGACGAATGAGGACGATCCCGTCGTTCGACACGCCCACGAACGGCGACGCAAGCACCGTCACGAGCGCCTCGTCGTCGTAGCGGTTGTGCAGCAGGCGCAGGTATGCGAGCAGGTCGACGACCTGCTGCTGGCCGAAGTACCCGCGGCCGGTCGCGCGGTAGGTCGGCAGGTCCTGCTCACGCAGCGAGCGCTCGTATTGCTCGGCATCGGTGCCGGCCGCGAAGAGCAGCACGATCTCGCCGGGCTCCGCGGCGCCCGCATCGACGAGCTCGCGCACGCGCCGCGCGATCAGCTCCGCCTCGCCGGCGCGCCAGCCCTCGCCCGCCTGCTTGTAGCTCGCCTTGTCGGTGACGAGGAGCTCGACCGGATGTCCGAACACCGGGTCGGAGAACTCGCCGGACGCGGCGAGCGGCTGGTACCCGGCGCCGAACTCGTCCCCGAAGAGATGGTTCACGGCGGCGAGCACTTCCGGGCGCGAGCGGTAGTTGCGGGTCAGCGGCAGGTTCTGCGGCGACGCCTCGCGCCGCTCGCGGAAGACCGCGACATCGGCGTGACGGAAGCCGTAGATCGACTGGAACTCGTCGCCGACGAAGAACACCTCGTCCGCACCGTGACCGGAGCGAAGCAGGTCGACGATCTCGGTCTGCAGCCGGTTCGTGTCCTGGAACTCGTCGACCATGATCGAGCGGAAGCGCAGCTGCTCGCGCTCGCGCACCTCCTCGCTCGTGCGCAGCAGCTCGCGCGCGTAGAGCTGGAGATCCTCGAAGTCGAGTGCGGACTCGCGCTGTTTCGCCGCCGCGTACTCCGTCGCGAACAGGTCGAGGAGCTCCTGGAGCAGCTCGCTGTCGCGCGCGGCAAGTGAGTCGAGCGCTGCCTGCTGCAGCCGGTCGCGCGCGGCGCGAAACTCGGCTGCGCGCTCCCCGCGCGCGTCGAGGTGCGACAAATCGAGCAGCTGCTCCGGGTTGGCACTTAGCGCGAGCGCCGCCGAGGCGGCCGCTGCCTGCGCGTCCGTCACCGCAGGATCGGCACCGAGCGTGCGCGCGGCAGCCTGCAGCTCCTCGAGCCGCTCCGGCACGCCCGCGTGCTCGCTGACCTCGAGCCGCAGCTCGCGGCCCGCGGAGCGGAGCGTCTCGTAGACGCTCGTCAACATGCGGCGCAGCCCGTTCGCCCCGTAGGTCGCAAGCAGTCGCAGCCGCTCGCCGTCACGCGACGCGCAGAACGCGGCGAGCGCGCGCTCGAACGACTCCCCGCGCACGACGGCGCCCTGCTCCTCGTCGAGCTCGCGGAAGCGCGGGTCGATCCCGACCGCGAACGGATGCGCACGCAGCAGGCGCGAGCAGAAGCCGTGAATCGTCGAGATCCACGCACCGTCGAGGCTGCGCGCGAGATCCGCACGGCCGCGTTCGCGCAGTGCCGCGCGGATGCGCGAGCGCAGCTCACCTGCCGCCTTGCGCGTGTAGGTGATGACGAGCACCGATTCGACGTCGAGCCCCTCGTCGCACACCGCGCGCACGAAGCGCTCGACAAGCACCGACGTCTTGCCGGTGCCTGCACCGGCGGACACGAACACCTCGCCGCGCGCCTCCACCGCCGCTGTCTGCTGCTCGTTCACGCGCGCTCGATCCGGCACATCGACCACAGGTCACACCACGAAGGGCACGCGTCGCCCTTCGGGTCGTGCTTCACATCACCGGCGCGAATGCGCTTCGCGTAGCCGTTCGCGCGCGTGCGCGCCGTCTCGACGAGCGTCCAGAACTCATCCTGCGGGAGGTAGTCGTTCTTCGCATAGCCGGGCAGATCCTCGCGCGCATCTTCGGCGAGCAGGCCGCGCGCGATGCGCGCGCCGCCGAGTGCGCGGTACACGCCCCCGAGCGGCTCGATGCCGACCATGTCGCGCAGTACCAGCATGTACAGCGGGATCTGCAGCTTCAACTCCTCGTCGATCTGCTTCGCCGAATGCGCACTGCGTCCCGACTTGTAGTCCTGCACGATCCCGCGCGCGCTGAACGGGTCGACGTCGATGCGGTCGATCTTGCCGCTGAGATAGAGGCCGTCGCCGAGGTCGAGCCCGCGCTGCAGCTGCGGCGCCGATCGCTCCGACCCGAACGCGACCTCGAACTTGCGCGGGAGCAGCTGCAGCGGCGACTTGGACTCATCGCGGACGAAGCCCTCGAGGTCACGCCAGAGGGATTCCTCGAGCTCGGCCGCCTGCAGCTCCGTGAGCTCGAGCCGCACGCCGCCGCGAAGCGCGTCGTCGAGGCAGCGCCGCAGGAAGCCCACCGCCTGCTCGACGTTCTCGGGCGTGACGCGGTCGTGGCCAAGCTCCTTCGGCAGGCCCGAGTAGAACTTGTAGAGCGCCTGGTGCGCCACCGACCCGCGCAGCATCGGGTCGACCTTGGCGTCGATCGTGCGCGGCGAGATGATCCGCTCGAACAGCCACGCGGACGAGCAGTCGGCGAACCGCTCGAGCTCCGTCGCGGAGAACGTCGTGCGCGACCCGAACCAGGCGCGGATCACGTCGTTGCTGAGCCTCGTCGGCCGCGACCAGGCGGCCCGGGCGCGATCGAGCCGGCGGCTCCAGTCGTTGGCGTCGGCCAGCGCGCGGGCCGCATCCACGTCTGCGACGCTGAGCTGCGCGAGCGCGCGCAGCCGCTCGCGGTCGGTCGGCGCATCGTCGAGCGGCCACGTGAGCTGTGACAGCGAGCGCTGTGACTTCGCGTGCGCGACGTCCTCGGGGTCGAAGACGGCGGCGACCTCCTCCCAGAACGGGCTCGGCTCGCGCGGCGCACCGTCGTCGGTCGCAGCCTCGCGGACGAGATACAGCCGCCGCGTCGCGCGCGTGCACGCCGTATAGAAGAGATAGCGGTCGCGGCTCACCTGGTCGGGACGCTCGAGCCGCGCGCCGAGCTCACGGCGGCTGTCGTCGTCGAGGAACGGCGACGTGCGCGAGCGGCGCGGCAGCGAGCCCTCCTCGAGTCCGAGCACGAACACGACGTCGAAGCGGCGTGTGCGCGCGCGCAGCAGGTCGAGCACGGCGACGCGCCCTGCCTCACCGGCGGAGCCGAGCCGTACCTCGCTGCGCTCGAGCGCGGCGAGCACGTCGTCGCGCTCGAGCGGCTCGCCGAGCTGCACCAGCTTCTCGAGCTCGTCGAGCACGCGGAGCGCTGCGTCGTACGAGCGAAGGTCGTGCCGCGACGTCTCGCCCGTGGGCGGAGCGTCGGTGCCGTACGCGGAGCGCAGCATCGCGCGGATCAGCGCGCGCACGCCCGCGATCGGCGACTCGGCGGCGCGCAGCTCGCCGAGCACGGCGATCGGAGCCTCGCGCAGCTTCTCTGCCTCCTCCTCGACGCGCTGCGGCGTGTGAATCGCGCGGCCGCGCAGGCGGCCCTCGACGAAGTCGACCGACGGTCGGCCGATGCCGGAGTACGGCGAGCGCAGGAACGCGAAGAGGTCACGCCGGCCGGTCTCGACCCACGCGTAGCGCAGCAGCTGGAGCAGCGCGTGCCCGAACGGCGTCGCGCCGAGCCGCGCACGCGACTCGAACGAGTAGGGAACGCCGAGCGAGCCGAGCACGGTCTCGAGCGGCGCCCGCCACGAGTCGACGGACGGGCAGACGATCGCGATGTCCTCCGGCTCGGTGCCGCCGCGGATCAGCTCGAGCACCTCGTCGCCGACGAGTTCGAGCGTGCCGCGCGCGCCTGCGCCTTCGAAGAAGCGCACCGCCGCATCGAGCGGCGGCGGAGAGCCCGCCTGCTCCTCGAACAGCGAGCGCTCGAGATGCGCGAGCGCGGGATGCTGGTACTGCGCGGAGCGCGCCGGCAGCTCCTCGACGCGGCCGTCGGCGAGACGCGCGAGATCCTCGGCGGTGCGTTGCAGCGACGCGAATGCGGTGCGGCCCGGCTCGTACGGCAGCGACACCTCGATCTCGGCCCGGCCGGCGAGCGCTTCCAGCAGTGCCCACTCGGCGCCGGTCAGGTCCTCGAAGCCGTACGCGAAGACCGGCGAGCCGTCCCATGCGTCGAAGTCGGATGCGAGGCGGTCGGCGGCGCGGCGGCGCAGCAGGTCGCGATCGGTCAGGCCGAGGCGGTCGAGCTCGGCGCGATACGCGCGGTAGAGCTCGGCCAGGTCGCCGCTCAGGTCTTCCGGGTCGAGCAGTCCCGACTCGAGCTCGCCCAGGGTCGACGCGAGGGTGTCGGCGAAGCCGCCGGTGCGCGCGGAGCGCGAGAGGCCGTTCAGCGAGACGTTCGCCAGCGCGCGGCGGACGATCAGCGCCTGCTGCGCCTTCGTCGCGGCGCGGCCCGGCGAGATCCGCTCGAACAGGCGGTCGAACGTGCCGATCGATCCGCCGAGGAGACAGCCGCAGCGGTCGAGCAGGTCGCGCCGGACGCGCTCGACGTCCGACTCGTTCGGCACGATCATCGTCGGCTCGTCGTCGAGGCGCGCCAGATAGCGCTCGAGCAGAAGCGCGACTTTTCCCGCATTCGCGGGGCCTGCAACCAGCGAAAGACCCAACCTTCCGATCGTAGACACGTGTTCGGACAGGTCGAGTGCGGCCCCCGCTAGGTGCGGGGAAAACGGCTACTCGGAGGCGTCTGCGGCGGTCTTCGGACGGCGTCCCCGGCGGGCGGCGGCGCGGCCGGGCATCGAGCCCGCGCAATCGTCACAGAGGTCGGCGACCTTCGAGCCGCGGCGGGCGTCGTTGTAGGTCACGCGGAGCATCGCGCCGCGCGCCTCGTCGACTTCCTTGCCGCACTTGTCGCAAACGAGAATGGTTTTACGTGCCATGGCGGCAATCCTAGACAGAAATCACGCTGCAGCGCGCTGCGCCCGAATTCGCCAGGAACGCAGCAGGCTGAGCGTCGCGAGTTCCTCGGTATCGAGCCCGATCCCTCGTGCCTGGACGACGCGCAAATGCCGGGGACGGAAATCCTCGATCGTTCTCCCATCGAGGTATTGCTCGACCACCGCCGGGCTGACATAGGACGAGCGCGCGACCGCCGGGGTATTTCCGAGCTTTTCGCCGACCTTTCGCATCACGGCGGCGATCGCTTTCTTCGTCGGGGGCGGCTCAGTCTGGGCGAGCTCGATCGCCGCGGTCAGCGTCCCGCCCCAGGTGCGGAAGTCCTTCGCCGTGAACTCCTCCCCCAGATGCTCCTTGATGTAGTCGTTCAGCCGCCGCTGATCGAGATTGCAGCGCGTACCGTCCTCGAGCTGGAACTGGAAGAGGCGCGCGCCGGGAAGCGCGAGCAGGTCGCGCATCGCCTGCGCAAGCTCTGCATCGACGACGGCGCTCCTCAGCATGATCGAGTGCTTGCCCCGGAACTTGAACGAGATCCGCGCGCCGCGGACAGTGACGTGGCTCTTACGCAGCGTGGTGATCCCGAACGTGCGCGACTGCTTTGCGTAGCGCTCGCCTCCGACGCGGAACCAGCCGAGGTTGATCAGCCGCACCGCGATCGCCGCAACCTTCTCGTACGGCAGGCCTTCCAGCTCCATGTGCTCGGCCATCACCTCACGCAGCTGCGGCAGCCGCTCGGCGAAGAGGATCAGCTTGTCGTACTTCGCCTGCTCCTGCCGCGCCCGGAAATCGGCGTGGTAGAGGTACTGTTTGCGGCCCGCCGCGTCGTATCCCGTCGCCTGGAGCTTTGCGCGGGCGCTGCGCGCGATCCAGACGTCGCGCCATGCCGGCGGGATCGCGAGCGCCCGGATGCGCTCGAGCTGCGCCTCGTCGGTCAGCTTCACGCCCTTGCCGTCCACGTAGTGGTAGCGGCCTCGCGAGCCGCGTCGCTGCCAACCGATCACCACGCCCGAGTTCCCGCAGAAGGGCCGCCGCTAATCTTGCCGCGGTGGAATTGCGCGCAATAGTCGTCCTCGAAGGCGACGAGACGGGGCAGGAGCTGCTCGAGGAGTCGCTCCGCGTGCTCGCGCCGGACGTGATCGGGATCGAGCTCGACCTCCCCCGCTTCGACCTCTCGCTGGGCAACCGCCGCGCCACGCAGAACGCCGTCGTCCACGAGGCCGCAGCGGCGATCCGCGAGCACGGCCTCGGCCTGAAGGCGGCGACGGTCACGCCCGAGGCGCGGGACGACGTGGGCTCTCCGAACCGCATCCTGCGCGAGGAGATCGGCGGCAAGGTCATCGTTCGCACCGGGCGCCGCATCCCCGGCGTCGTTCCCCTCGGTGGGGTCCACGCGCCGATCTCGGTCGTCCGTATGGCAGTCGGCGACGCGTACGGCGCAAAGGAATGGCGCGAGGGCGAAGGCGCCGACGAGGTCGCGTACCGCACCGAGCGCATCGAGCGCTCCGTGTGCCGTGCAGTTGCCGAGTTCGCGTTTCGCGAGGCCGAGCGCACCGGCGCCAAGGTCTTCGGCGGCCCGAAATACACCGTGTCACCGACGTACGAGGGGATGCTGAAGGAGGAGATGGACGCGTCGGCCGCGCGCCACCCCGACGTGCCGTACGAGCCGCAGCTGATCGACGCCACATTCGCGCTGTTGATCGCGTCGGCGGGCGACCCGCTCGTCATCCCGGCACTGAACCGCGACGGCGACATCCTCTCCGACCTCGTGCTCCCGCTGTTCGGGTCGATCGCCGGCTCGGAGTCGATGCTCGTCGCGTTCGACGGCCCCGACTTCGACCCGACCGCGCTCATGGCAGAGGCTGCGCATGGCACCGCGCCGGCGCTGCAGGGCAAGGACATCGCGAACCCGATGGCGATGATCCTTGCCGCAGGAGCTCTGCTGTCGCAGACCGACGACGACCGCGGGCGTAACGCCGGCCGTGCAATCCGCGAGGCGGCGCTCGAGGCGGTTGCGCAGGGAGTGAAGACCGCCGATCTCGGCGGCTCTGCGACGACGAGCGCATTCACAGATGACGTCGTCCGCCGCACGCGCACGAAGCTCGAGGTCTGGGCGACGCTCTAGGTGGTCGTGTGCCGGCGCCAGACGACGACGCCGACGACAACCCCCGCCAGCGCGAGCCCAGCACCGACGTAGAGCCCGTAACGCCCGATCGCATCGGCAGCCGACTTGCCGGCGTAGTACGCGAGCAGCCCGACTCCCGTCGCCCACGCGATCCCGCCCGCAGCGTTCCAGGCGAAGAACTCGGCCCAGTGCATCTTGCTGATGCCGGCGAGCCACGCGGCCGTCACGCGCAGGAACGCGATGAAGCGGCCGATGAACACCGTCTTGCCGCCGTGCTTCTCGAAGAACTTCTCGGAGCGCGGTAACGCCTCGCGCAACGGCTTGTACCGCTCGAGCAGGCGGCGCCCGCCGATGCGGCCGAGGGTGTAGCCCACGTTGTCGCCGACGATCGCCCCGGCGGCCGCGACGACGATCACCCAGGTGATCGAGAAGTGGTGCTGGCCCGTCGCCGCGAAGACGGCGGCCGAGATGAGCGCCGTCTCCCCGGGGATCGGGATTCCCGCCGACTCGATCGCGACAGCGAAGAAGAGCAGGATGAGGCCGTACGAGACGAGGAGGTGCGTCATGTGCGGGGCAGTGTAAGGACCCTGTAAATCGCCGTACCGATCGGGGCAACGCGGCCGTTGAACTATCGAGAGACGATCGAATCGCGCCGCTTCTGCACGCGCCCGATTCGCCTGTGACTCACAAGGGAGAAGTCACAGATGAAACGACTTACACCGATCATTGCGCTACTGGCCGTTGCCGGTGTGCTTGCAGGCGTTGCGTCTGCGGCAGCTCCGGCCAACACGACGAAGCCGACGATCTCCGGCACGGAGAAGGCCGGCTCGACGCTGACGGCAAGCAACGGAACGTGGAGCAACAGCCCGACCACCTACACGTATCAGTGGCGCCGCTGCGCGACTGACGGCACCGCGTGCGGTGACATCACCGGCGCGGCCAGCAAGACGTACACGCTCACGACGAACGACGTGCATCACACGATGCGCGTGGTCGTTACGGCCAAGAACACCGATGGCTCGGCGTCCGCGACCTCGGACCCGTCCGGCGTCATCGGCTCGGCCAGCGGCCCGTCGAACACCGTCAAGCCTGCCGTCTCGGGTAGCACCGTCCCCGGCTCGGAGCTCACGGTCTCCAACGGCTCGTGGAGCCCCGCCGCGACCTCGTACCTGTACCAGTGGCAGCGGTGCGACACGGCCGGCGCCAACTGCCTGAACGTCGCCGGCGCGACCGGCAAGACCTACGGCGTTCGTACGGCAGATGCCGGCAGCAAGATGCGCGCGCTCGTCACGGCGCGCAACTCGAAGGGCCAGACGACCGTCGCGTCGAGCACGTCCGACCTGATCGGCAGTGGCACGACGACGACCACCGTCACCACGACCGTTGCCGGTAACAAGGCCCCGACGCTGAGCTTCCTCTCGCTCCGCCGCGTCGGCAAGCGCGTCTACGCGCGGTTCCGCGTGTGCGACGACAAGCTCGGCAAGATCACGGTCACGGAACGCGACAACAAGGCGCGGGCCCTCTCGTACACGCGCCACTTCACGCTCTACCGCTCCAGCTCGTGCGCCACGTTCTCGCGCAGCTGGATCCCGGCGGCCCGGTTCCGCACCAAGGGCCGCTACGTCGTGACGCTCCGCGCCGCTGACACGTCCGGCGCATCGAGCCCGCTCCGCAGCCGCTCGCTCTACAAGCGGTAGGCAGCGCAGCACTCGCCATACCGGCCGGGGCGGCAACGCCGCCCCGGCCTTTTCTTTGATGTAACTTCGCGCGCAATGCGCGTAGGCGTCCCCAAGGAGACGGCGGCCGGGGAACGGCGCGTCGCCCTCATCCCCGAGACGGTGTCCCGGCTGGGCGAGGGAGTCGAGGTGGTCGTCGAAGCGGGTGCCGGCGGAGCTGCCGGATTCGCGGACGAGGCGTACCGCGAAGCGGGCGCAAGCGTCGGCGATCCGTGGAGCACGGACGTCGTGCTCAAGGTCGCTTCGCCTTCCGCGGCAGAGGTGGCGCAGCTGCATTCGGGCCAGGCGCTGATCTCGTTCCTGCAGCCGCTGACCGACCGTGAAGGCGTCCGGCGCCTCGCGGACGCCGGCGTGCATGGGTTTGCGCTCGAGTCGGTGCCGCGCATCACACGCGCGCAGCCGATGGACGCGTTGTCGTCGCAGGCGACGGTCGCCGGGTACAAGGCGGTGCTCGTCGCTGCGGACAGGCTCCCCCGCTTCCTGCCGATGCTGATGACTGCCGCCGGCACGATCCCGCCGGCAAAGTTCCTCGTGCTCGGCGCGGGCGTCGCCGGCCTGCAGGCAATTGCGACAGCACGCCGCCTGGGCGCAGTCGTGTCGGGCTTCGACGTGCGTCCCGCAGTGCGTGAGCAGGTCGAGTCGCTCGGCGCGACGTTCCTCGACCTCGGCATCCAGGGCGAGGAGACGGAAGGGGGCTACGCGCGTGAGCTGACGCCCGAGCAGCAGCAGGCGCAGCAGGCAGAGCTCCAGGCGCGCATCCCGCAGTTCGACGCGATCATCACCACGGCGGCGGTCCCGGGCCGCCCCGCCCCGAAGCTCATCTCCGCCGAAGCGGTGCGCGCGATGCGCCCCGGCTCGGTGATCGTCGACCTTGCCGCAGAGACCGGGGGTAACTGCGAGTTGACCAAGCCCGGCGAGGAGATCGTGGAGAGCGGCGTCACGATCGTCGGCACGACGAACCTACCGTCGACGATGCCGACGCATGCATCGCAGCTCCTCTCGCGGAACATGGCGTCGCTGCTCGGGCTGCTCGTGAAGGATGGGGCGCTCGTTCTCGACTGGGACGACGAGATCGTGTCCGGTGCCTGCGTCACGCGGAAGGAGGTTGAAGCTTGAGCCACAACACCCTCTTGGTCTTTGAGCTGACGATTCTGGTGCTCGCGATCTTCCTCGGCTTCGAGGTGATCTCGAAGGTGCCGGCGCTGCTGCACACGCCGCTCATGTCGGGCACGAACGCGATTCACGGCATCGTCATCGTCGGCGCGATGATCGTGCTCGGCCAGCCGGACAAGAGCCTGTTCACCTGGATCGTCGGCTTCGTCGCCGTCGTGCTCGCGTCCGCGAATGTCGTCGGCGGGTTCGTCGTGACCGACCGGATGCTCGAGATGTTCAAGAAGAAGCCGACCGCGAAGCGGGACGAGTGAGCCAGAACCTCACGAATCTGCTCTATCTGGTCACGATCGTGACCTTCATCCTCGCGCTGCGTTTCCTGTCGAGCCCTGCGCACGCGCGGCGCGGCAACCAGATCGGCGCGGCGGGAATGCTGCTCGCGATCGTCGTGACGTGGATCAACATCGGCACGACGAGCTGGTGGGCGATCGTGCTCGGGATGGTCGTCGGCGGCGGCTTCGGCGCCTTCGGCGCGCGCAAGGTGAAGATGACCGCGATGCCGCAGATGGTGGCGCTGTTCAACGGCGTCGGCGGCGGCGCCGCGGCCCTGATCTCGCTCGCGGAGCTGCATCGCATCCTTCCGGAGGCGGGCGCGCCGAAGGTCGACATCTCGGTGGCAATCGTCCTGTCGGCACTGATCGGCGCGATCTCGTTCTCGGGCTCGATGATCGCGTTCGCGAAGCTGCAGGAGCTGATCGGCGGCCGCCCGATCACGTATCCCGGCCAGAAGCTCGTCAACGCGCTCGTCTTCGCCGCATCGCTCGCGGCCGGCATCGCGCTGATCGCCGGTGTGCAGGACGAATGGCTGCTGTGGGCGCTGCTCGTCGGCGCGTCACTGTTCGGCGTCCTGTTCGTGCTGCCGATCGGCGGCGCCGACATGCCGGTCGTCATCTCGCTGCTGAATGCGTTCACCGGTCTCGCGGTCGCCGCCGGCGGTTTCGAGCTCGAGAACAACGTGTTGATCGTCGCGGGCATGCTCGTCGGCGCGTCGGGCACGCTGCTCACGCTCATGATGGGACGGGCGATGAACCGCTCGATCGCGAACGTCATCTTCGGCGCATTCGGTCAGATCCAGGCGGGCGTGGGAACGATGGCGGGCACGGACGGCACGGTGCGCTCGACGACCGCGGACGACGTCGCAGTGATGCTCGCGTACGCGCAGAAGGTCGTCGTCGTTCCCGGGTACGGCATGGCAGTCGCGCAGGCGCAGCACGACGTGCGCGCGCTCTCCGACCTGCTGGAGGAGCGCGGCGTCGAGGTGACGTATGCGATCCATCCGGTCGCGGGACGCATGCCCGGGCATATGAACGTGCTGCTCGCGGAAGCGAACGTGCCGTACCCGTCGCTGAAGGAGATGGACGAGGCGAACGCGGAGTTCGGGCGCACGGATGTGTCGCTCGTGATTGGCGCGAACGACGTCGTCAATCCAGATGCACGCAACAACCAGGGCAGCCCGATCTACGGCATGCCGATCCTCAACGTCGACAAGTCGACGGCGGTCGTCGTGCTGAAGCGCTCGATGAACCCCGGCTTCGCGGGCATCGACAACCCGCTCTTCGTCGAGCCGAACACGATGATGTTGTTCGGTGACGCGAAGGAGTCGGTTGGAAAGCTGAC
This sequence comes from Gaiellaceae bacterium, assembly GCA_035943915.1. Lineage (GTDB taxonomy): Bacteria > Actinomycetota > Thermoleophilia > Gaiellales > Gaiellaceae > PALSA-600. The sequence goes on from DASZBP010000039.1 coordinate 18,226, forward strand.
CGCGGCCGTCAAGGCGCTGTGACGTCGGCACTCGTGTTCGACGGTGCCGCCGTCGAGGCGGCGGTGTCCCCGGAGCGCGCGGTCGAGGCCGTACGCGACGCGTTCATCGCGCACGCGCGCGGCGAGTGGCAGATGCCGCCGAAGGTCTACGTCACGAACTATCCCGCGGGCGACTTCCGCGCCATGCCGGCACTCGGCGGCAGCCATGCGCTGCTGAAGTGGGTGACGTCGTTCCCGGGCAACCCCGCACAGGGGCTGCCTACGGTGACGGGCGTCGTGCTCGTGTCGGATGCGGAGAACGGCCAGCTGCGCGCGGTGCTCGACGCAGCGTCGGTCACGGCGCTGCGCACCGGTGCCGCGGCCGTGCTTGCAGCGGAGACGCTCGGTCGTTCCGACGCCTCGACCGCTGCTGTGATCGGAACGGGCGTGAACGGTCGCGCGGCGGCGCGCACGTTCGTCGCGCGTGGACGCGACGTGATGCTCTGGGACGTCGACGAGGAGCGTGCACGTTCGTCGGCCGAGGAGCTCGGAGCGCGCGTCGCGTCGTCGCGCGAGGAGGCGCTCGCCGCCGACCTGCTCGTCACGGTGACACCCGGCCATGAGGTGCTGCTCACGGACGGGACACTGCGCGCCGGCCAGCACGTGTCGCTGATGGGCGCGGACGGGCCGGGCAAAGCGGAGGCGAGCGACGGTGAGCTGCTGCGGGCGCGGCTGTTCGCGGACGACTGGGAGCAGGCGTCGCATGGAGGCGAGTTCGCGCACGCGGTCGACGCCGGGCTCGTGCGTCAGGACATGGTCGCGCAGCTCGGCGCCGTCCTCGCCGGGTCAGCCGAGGGCCGCCGCTCTGCGGCCGACATCACCGCGTTCGACTCGACGGGGCTTGCGATCCAGGATCTCGCCATCGCCCTCGCGGCGCTGGAAGAGGCAAATCACTCGGATCTGCCGCGTCTGGTGCTTTGATGCCCCGATGGAGTACCGCATCGACTGGAACGGAGGCGCCGAGGACGTTCTGCTCACGACGAGCGGTGACGCCGACGTCGACGCACTCGATGCGATGGTCGAGGAACTCCTCGTCGACCCGCGCTTCCGCGAGGGCCTGAAGATCCTGCTCGACCATCGAAAGTGCCGGTGGATCGCGCTGGAAACGAAGGACGTGTGCCGCCGCGCAGAGCTGCAGCAGTCGAAGCGCGACAGGATCGGATACCAGCAGATCGCCTTCGTCGTCGACGCGCCCGAGGAGTACGGGATGGCGCGCATGCTCGGTGCGTTCCTGGACGGCCAGGTTCGGTTCGTCGCACACGCTTTCACCTCGATCGACGAGGCCCGTGCGTGGCTCACGGCGACGCCGACCGGCCCCGTGAACGTCGCTCCGTAATCTCGACACCTAGAAAAGCGGCCCCCCGCTGCGCCATGATGGCGTCGTGACCTGGCTGAAACGGACAATGGTGCTCGCGGCGGCGCTGATGGTCGCGCTGTCGGTCGCCGTCGCCGCGCCGGCCCGTAACACCGCTTCTTCCACGGCGTCCGTCGTGGCGTGCAAGAGCGCGTACTACAAGAACGTCAGCGGGCACTGCGTCCACCGCCCGGTGAAGGCGCCCCATGCACCGGCCGGGGCGACGGCGAAGTGCCGCGACGGCTCGTACAGCTTCAGCGAGCACGCCTCGGGCACCTGCTCGCACCACGGCGGCGTTGCCGTGTGGATCCACCACCCCTAGAAGCGGCCGGGCCGTACCAGCTCGAGCTCCGGCGGCGACTCGCCGAGGATCGCCCGCGCGACCAGATCACCCAGGGCGAAGCCCGGCACGTTGCCGTGCCCGGAGTAGCCGCCCGCGACCCACACATCGTCGCGACCGGGAACGCGACCGACGAGCGGCATCAGGTCGGGCGTCGTGCCCCAGATGCCGGCCCAGCGCTTCTCGACCCGCGGCCGGCGGCCGACGAGTTGCTCGACGAGTCCGTCGAGATGCCCTTGGATCACCTCCGTCGTCTCTTCCACGTCGGTGTTCTCCGTGTCGAACGACGCGTCCCGTTGCCCGCCGATCACGATCCGCCCGTCAGGAAGCTGCTGCCAGTAGTCGTATCCGCCGCGCGCGTAATGCGGGTGCGGATAGCGCAACTCGTCGAGCGGCGCGGTGACCAGCACTTGCCCGCGCGTGGGAACGACGTGCGCCGACAGCTCGGGCAG
>DASZBP010000040.1:0-29330 GCA_035943915.1 Gaiellaceae bacterium
AACTGCGTGACCTTCAGGCCCCAGGGCTCGAGCTCCCGCAGCGTGACCGTCGTTCCGAAATACGCGCCCTCGGCGACGGCGACCGTCGCGCCCGGCTGCAGCAGCGCGAACGCGCAAGCCGTCACCGCTGACGTGCCGGACGCGTAGAGCAGCGCCTCGCCGCCTTCGAGCCCTCCGAGGGCGGCTTCCGCTTCCGCGCCGGTCGGGTGCCCGTAGCGCTGGTAGAGGAAGTCGCGCGGCTGCCCGCGTTCGTCGTACGGCCAGACCGTCGAACGGTCGATCTCCGCCACGCCGCGAGCCTATCTCTAGAGTCGAGGCATGGACGTCGGCATCCACTTCATGAACTTCACGCTCTCGGGTGGGCCCGCGGACATCCGCCGCCACGTCGCCGACACGGCGCAGGCGGCCGAGGAGGCGGGCTGCACGTGGTTCACCTGCATGGACCACTACTTCCAGATGGAGGCGTTCGCGACGGCCGAGGACCCGATGCTCGAGGGGTACACGACGCTCGGCTACGTCGCCGGACTCACCGAGAAGCTGCGGCTCGGCCTGCTCGTCACCGGGGTGTCGTATCGCTACCCGGGGCTGCTTGCGAAGATCGTCACGACGCTCGACGTCCTCTCGGGCGGCCGCGCGATGCTCGGGCTCGGCGCTGCGTGGTACGAGCGCGAGCACGAAGGGCTCGGCGTGCCGTTCTATCCCGTCGCCGAGCGGCTCGAGCGGCTCGAGGAGACGCTGCAGATCTGCCTGCAGATGTGGAGCGACGACAACGGGCCGTACAACGGCAAGCACTACTCGCTTGCAGAGACGCTGTGCGTGCCGCCGCCGGTCCAGCAGCCGCGGCCGTCGATCGTCATCGGCGGCGGCGGCGAGAAGAAGCTGCTGCGGCTCGTCGCGAAGTACGCCGACGCGAACAATCTCTTCCCGACCACGCCGGAGCAGGTGCAGCACAAGCTCGACGTGCTCGCGCGCCACTGCGAGGAGGTCGGCCGCGACCGGTCGGAGATCGCGAACACGACGCTCGGCCGTTTCGGCCTTGACACCGACGTCGACGAGTTCGTCGCCACGTTCACGGAATACGCGCGCATGGGCTTCACTCATCTCCAGCTCTCACTGCTCGGGCCGGAGCCCGAAGAGGTCGTCAAGCGCCTCGGTCGCGACGTCATCCCGCGGCTGGCAGAGCTCTAAGTCCTTCGACCAGCCGGTCGAGGTCCGTGTCGTCGTTGTAGTAGTGCACCGACGAGCGCACGGCGGTCGTGAGCCCGCGCGGGCCGTAGTCGAGCTGCGCCGACGAGCGCTCCATGACGGAGACGTTGACGCCGCGCTTGTGCAGCGCGTCGCGGATCGCTGCCGGATCGTGGCCGTCGACGGTGAACGTCACCGTCGCGCCGAGCACGGCGCCACGGTCGAGCAATGTCACACCGTTGAGCGCCTGCAGCTTCGCGCGCAGCTGCGCCGCGAGCTCCTGGATGCGCGTCCAGATCGCCTCGATGCCGATGTCGAGCGCGTAGTCGGCCGCGACGCCGAGGCCGACCTTGCCGGCGTAGTACGTCTCCCAGTTCTCGAAGCGGCGCGCATCGTCGCGGATCGCGTACGTGCCGTCGTCGCGCCAGTCGGCGGCGTGCATGTCGAGCAGCGGCGGCTCGAGCTGCTCGATCAGGCCGCGCCGGACATAGAGGAAGCCGGTGCCGCGCGGGCCGCGCAGGAACTTGCGGCCGGTGCCGCTCAAGATGTCGCAGCCGATCGCCTCGACGTCGAGCGGCAGTTGGCCCGCCGACTGGCAGGCGTCGAGCAGCAGTGGCACGCCCGCGGCGCGCGTGACCTTGCCGACCTCGGCGGCAGGGTTCACGAGCCCGCTCTGCGTCGGCACATGCACGAGCGAGACGAGCTTGACGTCGTCGTCGAGCATCGACTCGAGCGCGCGCACGTCGATCTGGCCGGACTCGTCGTCGGGGACGACGTCGATGCGCGCGCCGGTGCGGCCGGTGACCTGTTTGAGCGCGATCCAGTTCGAGGCGTACTCGGCGTGGCCCGTCAGGATGCGGTCGCCGGGCGCGAAGTCGAACGAGTAGAACGCCATGTCCCATGCCCGCGTCGCGTTCTCCACGACGGCGATCTCCTCGCGGCTCGCGTTCAGCAGCCGCGCGAGCGCGTCGTAGGTGTGCTCCCAGTCGCCGCGGCGCTCGGCGGCGGTCTCGTAGCCGCCGATCTCGGCCTCGCGCGTGAGGTAGTCGACGACGGCCTGGTGGACCTTCCGCGGTGGCAGCGCCGCGCCTGCGTTGTTGAGGTGCGCGACGTTGTGCACGCCGGGCGTCTCTGCGCGGACGCGGTCGAGGTCGATCACCGCGACAGCCTATGTACGCTCCCACCCGTGGCGAAGGCAGAGAAGCGCACCCACGATACGACAGCGGAGAAGCTGCAGTGGCTGGCGGAGCTGCGCGACGAGGCGCGCCACGCCGGCTCGGAAAGGGCGGTCGCGAAGCACCACGACGCGGGCAAGCTGCTCGCGCGGGAGCGCGCAGAGAAGCTGTGCGATCCCGGCTCGTTCGTCGAGCTCGACCGTTACGTACGCCACCGCGAGGCGAACTTCGGGATGCTCGACCGCCGCCCGTACGGCGACGCCGTCGTCACCGGCTACGGGACGATCTTCGGCCGCCGGGTCTTCGTCTTCTCGCAGGACTTCACCGTGTTCGGCGGGTCGCTCAGCGAGGTCTTCGCGGAGAAGATCTGCAAGGTCATGGACCTCGCGCTGAAGTACGGCTGCCCGCTGATCGGCATCAACGACTCGGGCGGCGCGCGCATCCAGGAGGGCGTCGTGTCGCTCGCCGGCTACGCGGAGATCTTCTGGCGCAACGTGCAGGCGTCCGGCGTGATCCCGCAGATCTCGCTGGTGATGGGGCCATGTGCCGGCGGCGCCGTGTACTCGCCCGCAATGACCGACTTCATCCTGATGGTCGAGGGCTCGTCGTACATGTTCATCACCGGCCCCGACGTGGTGAAGACGGTGACGGGGGAGGAGGTGACGTTCGAGGAGCTCGGCGGTGCGCTCGCGCATGCGTCGAAGTCGGGCGTCGCGCATCTCACGTCGCCGGACGAGGAAGCTGCGCTCGAGGACGCGCGCTACCTGCTGAGCTTCCTGCCGCAGTCGAACGTGCACCCGACGCCGTACGACGCGCCGACCGATCCGGTCGACCGCGAGTCGCCCGAGCTCGACACGCTCGTGCCCGACGAGGCGGCGCGACCGTACGACATCAAGCGCGTCATCGAGGCGGTCGTCGACGACGGAGAGTTCCTCGAGGTGCAGCCGCTGTTCGCGGAGAACATCGTCTGCGGCTTCGCGCGCCTCGGCGGCTACTCGGTCGGCATCGTCGGCAATCAGCCGAAGGCGCTCGCCGGTGTGCTCGACATCTCGTCGTCGGAGAAGGCGGCGCGCTTCGTGCGCACGTGCGACGCCTTCAACATCCCGCTGGTCACGTTCGTCGACGTCCCGGGCTTCCTGCCGGGGACGACGCAGGAATGGGGTGGGATCATCCGCCACGGCGCGAAGCTCCTCTACGCGTACTGCGAGGCGACGGTTCCAAAGCTCACCGTGATCACGCGCAAGGCGTACGGCGGCGCGTACGACGTCATGAGCTCGAAGCACATCCGCGCAGACTTCAATTTCGCGTGGCCGACCGCCGAGGTCGCGGTCATGGGACCGGATGGCGCCGTCAACATCATCTTCCGCAAGGAGCTCGCCGAGGCCGACGACCCGGAGGCGCGCCGCGCCGAGCTGATCGCCGAGTACCGCGAGCGCTTCGCCAACCCGTACACCGCCGCCGAGCGTGGCTACGTCGACGAGGTGATCGAGCCGCGGCGCACGCGGCCGGTGCTGATCGACGCGCTGAAGACGTCGATCACCAAGCGCGAGCCTCGGCCGCCGCGTAAGCACGGCAACATTCCCTTGTGAGCGGGATCGAGCTCGAGCCGGAACAGCCCGAGCCCGTCGTCCGCGCGATCGAGGAGGTGCTCCGCGGCGAGGAGCGCGAGCCGGATCCCTGGTGGCAGGCCGGGATCGACGAGTCGTTAGGAAACAGCTGAGCGCGTAACCATCCGGCCGGTGCGCGCGTTTCTCTTCTGACATGTGCATTCGCTGTGGTGATCACGAGACGCTTCCGGACCGGCCGTACTGCATCCACTGCACCTTTGCGGTTCGCGCAGAGGTGGAGGAGGGGCTCCGGCAGCTCGCGGACTATCTCGGTGCGTGGGCACGCTTCGATGCGTGGTGCCGTGCGCGTGGAGACGGCTCCGCTGTCGGCGTAGCGGCTTAGGCAGCCGGGCTGCCACGCAGGACGCGCGGCGCGGAGCGCGCGTAGTCCAGACCTGAGATCCAGGTGAGCGCCAGTGCGATTGCCAGCGCCCATGTCGAGACAGCTGTCTGCCAGACGCCGGCGGCCGCAAGGCCGCCGACACCCGCTGCAATCGCCTGCGACCAGGTCTTGAGCTTGCCGAGGTCGCGCGCCGCGATCACGACGCCCCGCTCGAGCGCGGCGAGGCGGAGCCCCGAGATCAGCAGCTCGCGGACGACGATCAGCGCGACCATCCACGCCGGGAAGACGTGCTGCTCGAGCAGCACGACCAGCGTCGCCATCACGAGGATCTTGTCCGCGATCGGGTCGAGGAGCGACCCGAACGACGATGTCCGCCCGGCGCGGCGGGCCAGGCGGCCGTCGAACCAGTCGGTCGACATCGCCACGCAGAACACCACCGTCGCCCAGTAGTCGTGCCCGTGAAAGGTCACCGCGAAGAGCGCGACCACGATCGGGACGGCTACGGCCCGCGTGACGGTTAGCTGGTCGGCAAACGTCATCGCTGAGCAGAATACGACGGATGTTCTCCAAGGTCCTTGTGGCGAACCGCGGCGAGATCGCCGTTCGCGTGTTCCGAACCCTCCGCGAGATGCGGATCGGGTCGGTCGCCGTCTACTCGGATGTCGACCGCACGGCCCTCCACCCGACTTTCGCCGACGAGGCGGTCGCCCTCGGCGGAGCGACGGCGGCCGAGAGCTATCTGGTCGTGGAGAAGCTCCTCGACGCCGCCCGCAAGACGGGCGCAGAGGCCGTCCACCCGGGTTACGGGTTCCTCGCTGAGAACGCCGCGTTCGCGCGCGCGGTGGAGGAGGTGGGGCTCGTGTGGATCGGCCCGCCGCCCAGCGCAATCGAGCTGATGGGCTCGAAGACGCGCGCGCGCCAGGTGATGCAAGCGGCCGGCGTGCCGATCATCCCGGGCACGACCGACCCGCTCGGCTCGGCCGACGAGGTTGTCGCGATGGGCGAGCAGATCGGCTACCCGCTGCTGATCAAGGCGGCGGCCGGCGGCGGCGGCAAAGGCATGGAGATCGTCCGCTCCGCCGACGAGGCGGCGCAGGCGTTCGCAACCGCCCAGCGGCAGGGACAGGCCTACTTCGCCGACTCGTCGGTCTACGTCGAGCGCTACCTCGAGGATCCGAGGCACGTCGAGGTCCAGGTGCTGGCGGACGCTCACGGGAACGTCATCCACCTCGGCGAGCGCGACTGCACGATCCAGCGCCGCCACCAGAAGCTGGTGGAGGAGACGCCGTCGCCCGCGGTCGACGCAGAGCTGCGCAACCGCATCGGGCAGATCGCCGTGGACGCCGCGCGCGCCTGCGGCTACCGCTCTGCGGGGACGATCGAGGGGCTGCTCTCTCCGGAAGGCGACTACTTCTTCATGGAGATGAACACCCGCATCCAGGTCGAGCACACCGTCACCGAAGAGGTGACCGGCCTCGATCTGATCCGTGAGCAGGTTCTCGTCGCGGCCGGGGAGCCGCTATCGCTGCGCCAGGAGGACGTGGAGCTTCGCGGGCATGCGATCGAGTGCCGCATCAACGCGGAGGACCCGTCCAAGGGCTTCCTGCCGAGCCCGGGGCGGATCACGAGCTACCGGGAGCCCTCGGGGCCCGGCGTGCGCGTGGACTCGGGGGTGACGGCGGGCTCCGAGATCAGCGGGGCGTACGACCCGATGATCGCGAAGCTGATCGTGTGGGACAGCGAACGCGACACGGCGCGCCGGCGGATGCTGCGCGCGCTGTCCGAGTTCGAGATCGGCGGCGTGAAGTCGCTCGTCGGCTTCCACCAGGCGCTGCTCTCGCACCACTGCTTCATCGCCGGCGAGACGTGTCACGGGCTCGTCGAGTCCGAGGAGCTGGCGCAGCAGGCAGAGGAGTTCTCGCATCAGGGGACGGTGACGGTACCCGCGCCACCGGACGGATTGTTGCCAAAGAAGACAATGGCCGAAGTGGACGGGCGCCGTGTAGCCGTGACCGTTCTCGTCCCCGAGCCGCCCTACCGCGCGCTCGGGCGGCGGCGCAAGGAGCGGGCCGCGTCCGGCGCCGGTGCGGCCAGCGGCACCGTCACCAGCCCGATGCAGGGCACCGTCCTCGACGTGAAGGTCGCCGAGGGCGACACGGTCGAGGCGGGTCAGGTGCTCGCGATCGTCGAGGCGATGAAGATGGAGAACGAGGTCGCCGCGACGGTCGGCGGCGTCATCGAGTCGGTGTCGGTGTCGGCCGGCAGCGCAGTGACGCCGGGCCAGGCGATGTTCGCGATCGGCGCCGGCTAGAGCGAGCGCTGGTACTGCCGGAACGTGCTCGTCGCCCACGCGGTCGTGAGCGCGGTGAGCCCGAGCAGCAGCAGGAGGTGCCAGCCGACCGTCGACCACGACGTCCCCGGCAGCACGACCTCGCGCGCGGCGCGCACGCCCCAGTCGACCGGGTTGAACTTCGCCGCGATCTGCATCCAGTGCGGCATCTGCTGCCGCGCGATCATCGTCGTCGACAGGAAGAGCAGCGGCAGCCCGATGAAATTCGCGACGGCGATCATCGTCGCCTCGCGGCGGGTGAGCAGTGCGATCGCCTGCGAGATGCCGGCGAACGCGCTGTTCACGAGGACGCCCGCGACGATGATGACGATCCACCCGAGAGCGCCGGTGTGAATGCGCACGCCGAGCGCGAGCGACACAAGCAGGATGATGACCGCCTGGATCGCGGCGATCAGCGCCGAGCGCACGATCTGCGACAACACGATCGAAAGACGCGACGCGCGCGTTGCGAGGAAGCGCTCGACGACCTTGTGCTCGAGGTCGTTGATCATCGCCATGCCGCTCCACGTCGCCCCGAAGAAGGCGTTCATCACGACGATCGCTGGGGCGAGGAACGTGACGTACGACCCGGTGCCGAAGCCGCCGAGACGGGTGACGTTCTTGAACAGCTGGCCGTAGAGCACGAGCCACACCATCGGCTGCACGAGCAGCAGCACGATCCAGATCGGCTCGCGCATCAGGTTGCGCGCCTGCCGGACGACCATGAACCACGTGTGCCTTGCGACGGTCACGACGCGCGATCCTCCGTCGCGAAGTCGCGGCCGGTGTAGTGGAGGTAGACGTCGTCAAGCGACGGCCGCGAGACGGCCACCGAGGCAACGCCGATGCCCTGCGCTTCGAGAGCGGAAAGGATCGCGGGCAGCGCGCGCCCGCCGTCGTCGGCGCGCGCGACGATCGTGGTGCCGTTCAGCACCTGCTCGGGCCGGGCGCCGACGCTCGTGAGCACCGACTGCGCCTGCTCGACGTGGCCGTTCTCGAGCTCGACGTGTACCGCGTCACCCTGCAGCCCCGCCTTCAGCTCGACCGGCGTGCCTTCGACGACGACGCGGCCCTGCGACACGATCGCGAGCCGGTCTGCGAGCTGGTCGGCCTCCTCGAGGTAATGCGTGGTGAGCAGGATCGTGAGCGACTCCGCCTGGGCGAGCCGTGAGACCTCGTGCCACATCGCGACGCGCGCCTCCGGGTCGAGGCCCGTCGTCGGCTCGTCGAGGAACAGCACCCTCGGCCGGTGAACGAGGCCCAGGGCGATGTCGAGGCGGCGGCGCATGCCGCCCGAGTACGACCGCACGACGCGGTCCGCAGCGTGCGAGATCTCGACGAGCTCGAGCAGCTCGTCGGTGCGCTGCCGCAGGTCGCGCCTGCTCATGCCCTGGATGCGCCCCTGGAGCATGAGGTTCTCGCGCCCGGTGCCGAACTGGTCGACGCCGGAATCCTGTGGGACGTAGCCGATCGCGCGACGCACGGCCGCCTGCTCCTTCTGCACGTCGTGACCGTCCACGGAGGCGGAGCCGGAGTCCGCCGTCGTCAGCGTGACGAGCACGCGCACGGTCGTCGACTTCCCGGCGCCGTTCGGGCCGAGCAGGCCGAACACCTCGCCCTCGCTCACGGCGAACGAGACGCCGTCGAGCGCCTGCACCTCGCCGTACTGCTTGCGCAGGTCGTGTACTTCGATCGCGGCCATCACTCCGAGCCTAGCTAGAGTCCTCCGCGGCTTATGGACCTTTACGAGTACCAAGGCAAGGAGCTCTTCCGCCGATTCGGGATTCCCGTCTCCGACGGGCGCCTCGCCCTCACGCCGGAAGAAGCGCGCACAGCAGCCGAAGCGCTCGGCGGCCCCGTCGTCGTGAAGGCTCAGGTGCTGACGGGCGGCCGCGGCAAAGCGGGCGGCGTCAAGCTCGCGGACGACCCCGCCGACGCCGAGCAGAAGGCGAAAGACATCATCGGACTCGACATCCGCGGCCACGTCGTCGAGAAGCTCTGGATCGAGAAAGCCTCCGACATCACGAAGGAGTACTACCTCTCGGTCACGTTCGACCGTGGCGCGAAGAAGCCGCTGTTCATGTTCACGACGCAGGGCGGCGTCGAGATCGAAGAGGTCGCCGAGAACAACCCCGACGCGCTCGTACGCCTGCACATCGACCCGCTCGAAGGCTTCCAGCCATGGGTCGCGCGTGCGCTCGTCTACGGCGCCGGCGTCGAGGACGCGAGCGAGCAGAAGCAGATCGTCTCGATCATCGAGAAGCTCTACAAGTGCTTCGTCGAGTGCGACGCGATGCTCGCGGAGATCAATCCGCTGATCGTCACGCCGGACGGCGAGGTGAAGGCGCTCGACTCGAAGTTCACTGTCGACGACAGCTCGCTCTACCGCCATCCCGACATCGCCGAGTTCCGCGACACGAAGGCCGCCGACCCGCTCGAGGCGCTCGCGCGCGAGAAGGGCGTCACGTACGTGAAGCTCGACGGCTCGGTCGGCATCCTCGGCAACGGCGCCGGCCTGTCGATGTCGACGGTCGATGTCGTCGTGCTCGCAGGCGGCAAGCCCGCGAACTTCCTCGACCTCGGCGGCGGCGGTGACGCAGAAGGCGTAGTCAATGCGCTCGAGGTGATCGCGGCGGACAGCCAGGTTCGCTCGATCCTCTTCAACATCTTCGGCGGCATCACGCGCTGCGACGAGGTGGCCAAGGGCATCCTGGAGGCGCTCAAGCGCATGAACCTCGACAAGCCCATGGTCGTGCGCCTCGACGGCACGAACGCCGAAGAGGGACGCAAGATCCTGCAGGACGCCGCGCCGCCGAACCTCTACGTCGAGCCGACGATGCTCGAGGCGGCGAAGAAGGCCGTGGAGCTTGCCGGCGTAGGCTCGACGGAGCCGGCCAGTAGCGGAGGTGCCGGCTCGGCCGGCGCCGGAGCGGGAACAGCGGCATGACCGACGTGTGGTCCGAGCGCGCCGAGGCGTACCGCACGAGCGCGATCCACTCTTCAGGTGATGATCTCGACCTGGTCGTCGAGTGGTGCGATGCCGCGGACGGCGTGACGGTGCTCGACGTCGCCACCGGCGGCGGCCACGTCGCACGGCGGCTGCGCGAGGCGGGGGCGACGGTCGTCACCACCGACCAGGCGCCCGGCATGCAGGCGGACACGACCGCGCCGGCCGAGGATCTTCCCTTTGCGGACAACAGCTTCGACGTCGTCGCGTGCCGCATCGCCGCGCATCACTTCGCCGACGTGCAGCAGGCCGTGCGCGAGATGGCGCGCGTCGCGAAGGCCCGCGTGGTCGTCTGCGACAACACGTTCGTCAGCGAGTCGTCCGAGGAGGCCGACCGCCTGCGCGACCCGTCGCACGTGCGCAACTACAGCGCCGCCGAATGGCAGATCTTCTTCGAGCAGGCCGGCCTCGAGGTCGCGGAAGAGGAGTTCATGCTGCGCCCGCTCGAGATCGATCCGTGGCTCGACCGTGCCGGCACCTCCGTTTCCGACCGGCCGCGCGTCAAGGAATTGCTCGCCGATCGCGTCAGCGACGGATGGATGGACCTGCCGACGCTGATCATCAAGGGAGTCAAGAAGACCTAATGGCGATCATCGTCGACAACGACACGAAGCTCGTCGTGTCCGGCCTCACCGGCCGCGAAGGAAGCTTCCACGGCCTGCGCAACCGCGAGTACGGCACCGACGTCGTCGCCGGCGTCACGCCGGGCAAGGGCGGCCAGGACGTCGAGGGCATCCCCGTGTTCGACACGGTCGCGGACGCCGTCAAGGAGACCGGCGCGAACACGTCGCTCGTCTTCGTGCCCGCGCGCTTTGCGCCCGACGCGATCTACGAGGCGGTCGACGCCGGCATCGAGACGGTGATCTGCACGACGGAGCACATCCCGGCACACGAGATGCTGCGCGTCTACACCTACATCCGCCCGAAGGGCGTCACGATGATCGGCCCGAATTGCCCGGGCGTGCTCTCACCGGGCAAGGCGAACGTCGGGATCATCCCCGCGCAGGTCTTCAAGCCGGGGAACATCGGCCTCGTGTCGCGCTCGGGGACGCTGACGTACCAGATCGGTCACGAGGTGGCGCAGCGCGGGCTCGGCAACTCGACGATCGTCGGCATCGGCGGCGACCCGATCATCGGCTCGAGCTTCATCGACATCCTCGAGAAGTTCAACGCGGACGACGAGACGGAGTTCGTCGTGCTCGTCGGCGAGATCGGCGGCGACGAGGAAGAGAAGGCTGCGCGCTGGATCTCCGAGCACATGAAGAAGCCGGTGTTCTCGTACATCGCAGGCTTCTCGGCGCCTCCCGGCAAAGCGATGGGCCACGCCGGCGCGATCATCTCCGGCTCGTCCGGCACCGCCGCAGCGAAGAAGGAAGCGCTCGAGGCGGTCGGCATCCAGGTCGGCATGACGCCGACCGAGGTCGCCGAGCTCGTCATTGCCGCAGCGCAGAGCTGACGCTCGCCCATACCGCGAGCACGACGAAGAACGCGGAGAAGACCGCGACCGTCACGCGTGGTGACGACGCGGTCAGCAGCAGTCCCGCGGTCAGCGGCCCCAACGGTGCTGCACCGCGGGCGATCGTCGATCGTGCTGCTTCGACGCGGCCGAGCAGCGCGTCGGGTGTGAGCTCGAGCCGCCGCGAGATCACCACGGAGTCGGTGAACGGGATCGCGACCGCGATCGGCAGCAATCCGGCCAGCAGCACGTAGACGCTCGGTACGGCGACAAACGCGACCACGGCACACGCGCAGTACTGCTCGAGCCGCACGATCGCCGGGACACCCAGGTGCCGCCGCACGAAGCGGCTGAGCATCGTCCCGACGAGGAGCGCTGCGCTGAACGTGCCGAGCAACAGGCCGATCTCACCGCCCGAGAGGCCGTGCCGGCGCGCCAGGACGACGAGCACGAACAGGAGGCCGGGGATCGCGAAGTTGCCGATCAGGAAGAAGAACGACGTCACGCGGATGAACGGCTGCCGCCAGATGAAGCGCAGGCCCTCCATCAGCTGCGTGCGAATGCGAGCCCGCTGCGCCGGCTCCCGCGGCTCTTGGAACGGCGTCCGGATCAGGGCGAGCGAGATGAACGAGAACGCGTACGACGCGGCGTCGGCGACGAACGGGAGCGCACGCGCGAGGCCGAACAGCGCGCCGCCGACCGGCGGCCCGACGAGGCCGACGGTCGCCATGCGCCCGGTCTGCACGCTGACGGCGTCGGCCAGCTGCTCGGTCGGCACGACCGCTCGCAGAGCGGTGTTCTGGCACGCGCCGAAGAACGACTCGCCCGCGCCCTCCACGAACGCGAGCAGCGGGATCGGCCAGAACATGGGATCGAAGGCAACGAGCGCAGCAAGCCCGCCGACCGCGACGACGCGCACCCCGTCGGCCGCGATCATCACGCGCTTGCGATCGACCCGGTCGGCAACGACGCCCGCCACGAGGCCGAGCAGCGGCGACGGCAGGAACCGGGCGAACGACACGAGCCCTGCCTTCGCCGGCGAGTGGGTGATGGACAGGACGAGCAGCGGGTACGCGACTGTCGTGAACGCGCCGCCGAACGCGGAGAGCAGCTGCCCGCTCTGGAGCAGCATGAAGTCCCGGTTCCGATAGAGCCGCATGCTCCTATGCTCGCGGGGGATGAGGACAGCCGCTGTGTTCCTCGCCGCGCACGCGCTGCTGCTCGGCCGCTCCGTGGAGGGCCGGCCGATCACCGCTTACCGCGTCGGCAACCCCCACGGCACGCCCGTGCTGGTGGTCGGAGCGATCCACGGCAACGAGGCGGCCGGGATCGCGATCGCGCAGGCGCTCGAGAAGACGTCGCCGCCCGATCTCGATCTCTGGATCGTCCCGAACCTGAACCCGGACGGCGTCGCCGACGGAACGCGAGGCAACGCGCACGGCGTCGACCTGAACCGCAACTTCTCGTGGCGGTGGCGCCGGATGGACGGCGTGTACGAGTCCGGCCCGCGACCGTTCTCCGAGCGCGAGGCGCGCATTGCGCGCAACCTGATCCTGCGCATTCACCCGCACCTCACGATCTGGTTCCACCAGCACCTCGACATGGTGTGGGCGTCCGGCGGCGACCGGCGGATCGAGAAGACGTTCGCGCAGGTCTCCGGGCTCCCCTATCACCCGATGCCTCAGCTCGCCGGCAGCGCGATCACGTGGCAGAACAACACACTGAAGGGCACCACGGCGTTCGCAGCGGAGTTGCCTGCCGGGCCGGCCCGCAACGTCGAACGATACGTGCGCGCCGTCTTCGCAGCTAGTCGACTGCGATGAGATCCACGACGAACCCGAGCGGCTCGTTCGGCTCGATGACGCCGCCCGCGCCGCGCGCGCCGTACGCCATCGCCGACGGGATCGTCAGCTTGCGGCGCCCGCCGACGCGCATTCCGGCGACGCCGTGATCCCACCCGGGGATCACCTGGCCGGCGCCGAGCTTGAACTGGAACGGCTGCCCGCGGTCCCACGACGCGTCGAACTCGTTGCCGCTGCGAAACGCGACGCCGACGTAGTGCACGGTGACCTTCTTTCCCGCCACGGCCTCGTCGCCGTCGCCGACGGTGAGGTCGTCGATTCCGAGCTCGAACGGGATGTCGCCTTCCGGCTTCTCGATCTGCGGCTTGCTCATGTCAGCTCTTTATAGAAGAACGTGGTCTCGCACGGCGCACCATCCGGCATGAGCGCGTAGTTCGGGACCGGCCCGACGCGTTGCCAGCCGAGGCGCTCGTAGAGCCTGTACGCCGCAGATCCGGTCACCGTGTCGAGGACGAGGACGGTGATCCCGCGCCCGCGTGCTTCGCGCTCGATGCGCTCCATCAGCTGCGCCGCGATGCCGCGCCCGCGCGCCGACCGCTTCACGAGCACCTTCGCGACGTCTGCGCGGTGCGGCTGGTTCGGCATCGGCGAAGGGACAAGTTGGGCGGTGCCCACGAGCTCGCCGTCGTGGAACGCCCCGAGCACGACGCGGCGGCCGTCGGCGAAGCCTGCCATCGCCGCGCGGGCGTGCTCACGCATGAACGGCGCCATGTAGCCGACGGATGCGCCGCCGTCCACGCAGTCGAGCAGCACCTCGGCGAGATCGTCGAGATGCTCGCCGGGTTCGAGGACACGGATCTCCACTCAGCCGGTCGTGTCGTCCAGGACGTTCGCCGAGTGGAACCGGAGGTAGCCGCAGTTGCTGCAGCCGTAGATCGACACCTTGATCCCCTCGCGGCCGCCGACCGCGTTCCCGTCGTCCGGCAGGATGCGGTAGCCGCCGATCGGCCCGCGCAACGCGAAACTGCACGCGGGGCACAGCATCGTGGCGCCGCGCAGGCGTAGCGCTCGGGTGATCCGGGCTTCGTCGTCCATGCCCGCAAATCTATGTCGTAACGGGCAGCTTTAGGAAGAATTTTGCGCCACCGGGGTAACTTTCGACAGAAGCCGACCCGCCGTGGGCCTCTGCCGCCTCGCGGACGATCGCCAGGCCGAGGCCGGCGCCGGGCTTCGAGCGCGCGCCGGCCGCGCGATAGAAGCGGTCGAAGATCCGCGGCAGGTCCTCCTCGGCGACGCCCGGCCCATGGTCGGCGACGACGACCTCCCCGTCGCGGACACTCACCTCGATCGGCGCGCCGGGCGGGCTGTACTTCACCGCGTTGTCGAGCAGGTTCGAAACGGCGCGGTCGAGCAGCACCTGGTCGGCGTTGACCACGGTGTGGGAGAGCGCGGTGACGAACATCGCCTCCGGCGCGCGCGCCTTCGCGCGCTCGACCGCAGTGGCAACGAGGTCGTCGAGATGGACCTCCTCGACGCGCAGCTTGCGCTCCTCTCCGCGCGCGAGCTCGACGAGATCCGAGACGAGCGTGGTGAGTGCGCTCAGCTCGGTGGAGGCTTCTTCGAGCGCGCGCTGCGCGTCGTCCTCCGCGAGCCTTCCTTCGCGGAGCAGATCCACGTTCGTGCGGACCGCGGTGAGCGGGGTGCGCAGCTCGTGCGACGCATCCGCGACGAGGCGGCGCTGCTTGCCGACGGACACCTCGAGCGCCTCGAGCATCGCGTTGAACCGCGAGGCGAGCCGCCCGAGCTCGTCGTGCGTGCTCACCTCGACGCGCTCGGTGAGGTTGCCCGTGGCGGCCACATGTTCCGCCGCAGCGGTGAGGCGCCGGACTGGGCGGAGAGCCTCCGTGGCGACCAACGCCGCGAGTCCGGCCGCGAGCGCGATGCCGATGCCGCCGACGAGCAAGAGCCAGAGCTTGATGCGGGCGAGCGCGTGCTCGGTCGGGTCGAGCAGTCCGATGGAGATGACGACGTCGCCATCGCTCAGACGGCCGACGAGCTCGCGCACCTCGAGGTCGCCGATCTTCGTGTTCTTCCTGAAGCCCGGTGCACCGTGCACAACGCGCAGCACGTCTGGCGTGATCGGAATCTCGCTGTCGCCGCTCACGTCCCCCGAGCTGTGAATCGTCCGCGTGTAGGGATTGACGCCGTTGAACGGGCCCGACGGACCGCTCGCGGCGGTCGCCTGGGCAGCGAGGGTCCGATCGAGCTGGTCGTACAGCTCGTGCTTCGCGACGATCCAGACGGCGACCGCCGTTCCCGCCACCGTCGCCGCGATCGACAGGGCGACGAGCAGCGCGATCCGCTGACGGAAGCTCATGCGTTTTCGCGGAACGCGTAGCCGACTCCGCGCACCGTGTGGAGCAGGCGCGGCTCGCCGCCCTCTTCGAGCTTCCGGCGCAGGTAGCCGACGTACACCCACAGCGCGTTCGAGGTCGCGCCGAAGTCGTAGCCCCACACGCGCTGGTAGATCTGGGAGCGTGTGAGCACCTGGCGCGGGTTGCGCAGGAACAGCTCGAGCAGGTTGAACTCGGTGCGGGTGAGCTGCAACCGGCGCTCGCCGCGATACGCCTCGCGCGTGGTCGGGTCGAGCGTGACGTCGGCGAACCGCAGCGCGTCGTCGCCGGCGCCTGAGCGTCGCAGGAGTGCGCGAACGCGCGCGCGGAGCTCCTCGACGGCGAAGGGCTTCACGAGGTAGTCGTCTGCGCCGGCGTCGAGCCCTTCGACGCGGTCATCGATTGCATCGCGCGCGGTGACGACGAGGATCGGCACGTTGTCGTCGCGCCGGCGAAGCGTGCGACACACCTCGAGGCCGTCGATGCCGGGCATCATCAGGTCGAGGACGATCGCGTCCGCAGGCGCGCCCGACTGCTGCGCGAGCGCCTCCGATCCGTCCGCCGCCTCCGCGACGTCGTAGTCCACGCGCAGCGCGCGGGACACCGCCGAGCGGACGGCGGGGTCGTCATCGACAACGAGGACGCGGGTTGTCACGGCTGCATTGTTCCCCGTTGGCCTAAGAACCGCCGTAGGATCCGCTCCGTGTTCCAGCCGGAGCTCGAAGCCCAGCCGGTGGAGGAGCGCGAGCAGCTGCAGCGGCAGAGGCTGCGCGACCTGGCCGGTCGCCTCGGCTACGAGCCGGACGTGCCCCTGCGCGAGCTGCCGTTCACCGTGAAGTCGCAGCTGCGCGACGCTTATCCGTTTGGGCTGCTGAAAGTGCCGCTGGCGGAGACAATTCGCGTCCACGCGTCGTCGGGCACGCGAGGCAAGCCGACGATCGTCGCGTACACCCGCAACGACATCGAGGTCTTCTCCGACGTCGTCGCGCGCGCCATCGCCGCTGCGGGCGGCGTGCCGGGCGACGTGCTGCACGTCGCCTACGGCTACGGCCTCTTCACCGGAGGTCTCGGTTTTCATTACGGAGGCGAGCGGCTCGGCGCAACCGTCGTTCCCGCGTCCGGCGGGAACACCTCGCTCCAGCTGCAGCTGCTCGAGGACCTCGGCGCTGCGGGCCTGTGCTGCACGCCCAGCTTTGCGCTGCTGCTCGCCGAACGCGCAGAGGGCCGGGACATCCGACTGCGTTACGGCTGCTTCGGCGCCGAGCCGTGGTCGGAGGCCATGCGCGATAAGCTCGAAGCGGCGTGGGGGATCGACGCGTGCGATTGCTACGGCCTGTCCGAGGTGATCGGGCCGGGCGTGGCCGCCGAATGCCGCGAGGGAAAGGGCGCGCTGCACGTTTTCGACGACCACTTCCTGCCCGAGATCGTCGACCCGGAGACCGGCGAGCCGACCGACGGTCTCGGCGAGCTCGTGCTCACGACGCTGACCAAAGAAGCGCTGCCGGTGCTCCGCTACCGCACAGGCGACGTGACCCGGTTCGTCGACGGGCCGTGCGCCTGCGGCCGCACGCATCGACGCATCTCCCGGTTCACGGGGCGCGTGGATGACATGCTGATCGTCCGTGGCGTGAACGTCTTCCCCAGTGAGATCGAAGAGGTCGTCCTCGAGCACCCGGCTCTCGGTGGTCAGTACGCGATCGTCCTCGATCGCCGCACGGCGATGACGAATCTCGAGGTGCGCTGCGAGCTGCGCGAGCCAGGCGACCCGGAGCCGATCGAGAGGGAGGTGCGCCGCCTCCTAGAAGAACGCCTGCGAGTGCGCACCGACGTCTACGCGCTGCCGCCGGGAACCCTGCCCCGCCAGGAGACGGGGAAGGCACGCCGCGTGTTCGAGCGGCTTGATGGTCACGACCCGCTGGCCGATATCTGAGCTGATGCACCAAGCCATCCAGATCCTCTCGGGCTTCTCGTCCGTGCTGTTTGTGATCCTCGCGGCAGTCGCTGTCTTCCAGTGGCTCCGCCGCAGAGCGCTGGCCGCCGGCTGGCTGGCGCTCACGTTCGCGTCGCTCGGACTGCTCGTGATCGCCGGACTCATCGTGCCGTCGCCGCCGCACAGCACCGCCGCGAAGATCGGCGCGCGCTTCGTCATCGAGCTGCTCGTCCTCTTCCCGTATCTGCTCTATCGCTTCGCGACGGCGTTCCGGCCGCCTTCGCGCCGCCTCACGTTGATCGTCGCCTCCTTCACGGTGGGGCTGACGATCTGGACGTTCGCCTTGCCGCATCTGCCCAACAAGGGCGAGAAGTGGAGCAGCCTGTTCCTTGCGTACGCCGTCGTGTTCGTCGTGCACTGGGCCTTGCTCTCGATCGTCGTTTCGACGCGGCTCTGGCGCGCGGGAGCCGGCCAGCCGTCGGTGGCGTCCAACAGGATGCGCATGCTCGCCTTCGCAGCCGCCACGCTGACGCTCGCGATCGTGGCGCTGGTCGGGGCGTCCTCGAGCGACGTGTTCGCGCTGGCCTCGCAGGTTCTCGGCGTCATGAGCGGCGTCGCATTCCTGTTCGGCCTCGCGCCGCCCGCTCTGGTGAAGGCGAACTGGCGGACGTCGGCGCAACGCGAGATCCAGAACGCGATTCGGGAGTTGATGACGCTCGCGACGACACGTGAAGAGATCGCCGCCCGTGTCCTGCCGTCGATCGC
This sequence comes from Gaiellaceae bacterium, assembly GCA_035943915.1. GTDB lineage: Bacteria > Actinomycetota > Thermoleophilia > Gaiellales > Gaiellaceae > PALSA-600. The sequence goes on from DASZBP010000040.1 coordinate 17,993, forward strand.
CGCGATCGTCGGCGCGAGCGCAGCCGCGGTCGTCGACTCGGATGGGCGCACGCTCGCGCGGCAGGGGATCGCCGACGGCCTGCCGCTGCACGTCGACAGCCCGGGCGCGACGCTGCTGATGTGGACGTCGCCGTACGCGCCGTTCTTCGGCGACGACGAGTTGCGCCTGCTCGAGACACTCGCAGCGCTCGTCGGAGTCGCACTCGACCGTGTGCGCCTGTTCGAGCAGGAGCGCGAGGCCCGCATCGGGCTCGAGCGCGCGAACGAGGTCATGGCGAACTTCGTCGCGCTCGCAGCGCACGAGTTGCGGACCCCGGTGACGGCCATCCATGGGTTCGTTCAGACGCTGAACCATCTCGGAGCGCGGCTGAGCGACGAGCAGCGCGTCGAGGTGCGCGCCGCGCTCGAGCAGCAGACGGCGCGGCTCGCGCAGCTCGTCGAGCAGCTGCTCGATCTCTCGCGCCTCGATGCGTCGGCGGTCGAAGTCCGTCGACAGACCGTCGAGCTACGCCCGCAGCTGGAGCAAACGGTGCGGTCGGCCGCGCAAGCGTACGACTCAGTGGTAGAGCTCGAGGTCGACGGCCCCCACGAGGCCCTCGTCGACCCGAACGTCTTGGACCGCATCGTCACGAACCTCGTCACGAACGCGTTTCGCTATGGCGAGCCGCCGGTCACCGTGGCAGTGCACCAGGACAACGGCACCGTGAGCATCTCCGTCGAGGACTCGGGCAAGGGCGTCGCGCCCGAGCTCGAGGACACGCTCTTCGAGCGGTTCACGCGCGCGGGTGTCGCGCGCGACCGCGTCGCCGGCACCGGCCTCGGGCTCGCGATCGCCCGTGCGTATGCGCATGCCCATCACGGCGATCTGCGATATGAGCGCGGTCAGCGCGGCGCGCGCTTCGTGATCGAGCTTCCGTCGATATAGGCTCCGCCGGTGCCCAACGACGCCAGCCAGCGCCTCGTTCATCGCTCTCTGATCGGCGAGGCCGTCGAGGCGATGAACGGCGTAGCCGTCTTCGTCTGGGACGAGCACCGTCACTACGTTGCGGTGAACGATGCCGCGTGCACCATGACCGGACTGAGCCGGAGCGAGCTGATCGGAATGCCGGTCGGCGACCGGACCGCGGACCGCGCCAGCGCGCTCATGGAGCAGGCGGCGCGCAGCGAGGTGCTCAGTGGCGTCATGACGTTCTCGCGGGCGGACGGCAGCGACCTGGAGGTCAACTACGTCACGATGCACACGCGGATCGCGAACCTCCCGTTCATGGTCAGCATGATCTGGCCCGTCTCGCCCAGTCAGTAATCTGACTGGCATGGCAACGATTGCCCTTGCGCGCGGCTGGCCCGCGCCGGAGTGCCTGCCCCCGGCCGACGTGATGGCCGATTGCGCGCGCACGGTGCTCGAGCGCGACGCGCGGACGATCCTTTCGTACGGCCCCTCGACCGGCTACGGCCCGCTCCGCGAGTGGATCGCCGAGCGCCACGGCGTCGCGCCGCGCCGCGTCTTCCTGACGAACGGCTCGCTGCAGGGCTTCGTGTTCCTTGCGCAGATGCTCGCTCCCGGCCGGCGCGTCCTGGTCGAGCGGCCGACGTACGACCGGCCGCTGAAGATCCTGAGCGAGCTCGGCGCCGACGTCGTTCCCCTGGCCTGCGACGACGACGGCCTCGATCCGGACGCGCTCGAGCGCGCGCTCGCAGACGGCGAGCCGCCCGCGTTCGCATATCTGCTGCCGACGTTCCAGAACCCGAGCGGGCGCACGCTGCCCGTCGAGCGCCGGCAGCGTGTCGCCGAGCTGGCGCAGGAGCATGGGCTGCTCGTGCTCGAGGACGACCCGTACGGGCTCGTCCGCTTCGAGGGCGAGCACCTGCCGCTGATCTTCGACCTGTCGGGCGGCACGACCGCATACAGCTCCTCGTTCTCGAAGACGGTCGCGCCGGGACTGCGCGTCGGCTGGTTCGTGCTGCCGGAGGCGACGGCGGCGCAGCTCGAGGCAACCGCCACGGCGACGTACATCACGCCGGTCCAGCTCGGCCAGGCGACGATCTTCGAGCTGATCGCGCGTGGGTTGTTCGAGCCGAACGTCGAGCGCGTGTCCGATCTGCTGCGTGCGCGCCGCGACTCGATGGTCGAGGCGCTCGACCGCGAGCTGCCGGGCGTGAAGCACTCGACGCCCGAGGGCGGCTATTTCCTGTGGGCCGAGCTCGGCGAGGGGATCGACGCTGCCGACGTGCAGGTCCGCGCGGAACAGGCCGGGGTGACGTTCGTGAAGGGCGCGGACTTCGGCGGCCCGCCGGAGTCACTACGGCTCGCGTACAGCTTCGTGTCGCCGGAAGAGGTGGCCGAGGGCATCGCCCGCCTCGCCTCTGCGGTTCCCGTCGCCGCCTAGAGCGCGGCCACGTCGAGCACCTCGCTGTCGGCGAGCTCGTACCTCTGCGCATCCTTCATCGACGCGAGCGGCACGGCGACGGTCATCACCTTCCCGCCCCGGCGGATGACGAGGTGCGCCGTGTCGCCGGCGCGCAGGAGGTCGAGCTCGTCGGGGACGGACGGCTCGCCGTTCGCGCCCTGCACGGACGGCCGGCGGGTGCCCGCGACGCGGAGCAGCTCGTCGCCCATGTGCAACCGCCCGGCCGCCGGCGAGCCCTTCCACACCAGTTGCACGCGGACCGGCCCGAACAGCCCGACGCGGTCGTTGCGCGCGTGCACGACGGCGCCGAGCCACGGGCGATCGTCGGCGATCTCGCGCAGCTCGCCGCCGCGCCAGGCGACCGTGAAGGCGTACTGCCGCACCGGGCAGCAGTGGGGGTCGACCGTCGTCCAATAGGCGCCGTGCGAGTGCAGCTCGCGCCCGCGTGTCGAGAAGCCTCCGCCGCCTTCGCCCGTCCAGACGTATGCCGGCTCCGCGAACCCGCCCGGGAAGTCGACGACCGCGAGCACGGCGGGGACGCCCGAGCCGCCGTAGTTCATCGACGCGCCGAACACGAGTTGCTTTCGATGGCCGGGCAGGAGCCTCGCGAACGCAACGTCGTCGAGCTTCACATCGGCCTGCGAATCGAGCAGCGGCCCGTGCGGCGCTCTGTTGCTCTCCGAGTCGACGATGGGCTCTTCCTCGTTGCCGTAAGGCGTGTTCGGGAACGCGCCCGGATCGAGCTTCTGGGCGTCGAACGAGACGTACCACCGCCGCGCCAGGTCGTCCCACGACAAGACCCGCAGGTCGGCGGAGTGAAACGCGAGGCGTGTGCGCGGCGGCCCGGAGGAGGCAACGATCACGTCGTCGGTCCTGCCGCCCGTGAGGCGGGCATGCCACACCTGCGTTGCGCGGTAGCCCGCCGGCACGCCGCGTGCGACCGGCGCGGCGGGCACCCGCGCATGGGCTCCGCACCCGGCCAGGGCGACCGCCGCCAGCACGAGGCCCGCTGCGCGGCGCACTACGCGGTCGCGGCGAGGGCGAGCGAGAGCGGAACGAGGCGCGGCTGCTTGGGCGGCTGCAGCTCACGCGCAGCCGCGCGGAAGGTGGGGCAGGTGCGCTCGGGCGTCATGGCGCAAAGGCCGTGGCGTCGGAAGTAACAGTCTTCGCAGGTCGGAGCGCTCTCACGGGTCATTGAGTCTGGGGCCTCTCGGAGCTGGGGGTGAAAGGGGCTGGCGGTGGCGCAGCATACGACCGAGTGCATGGCCGAAAAAGGGCTTGCCTAAAAGGAAAACGTGCAGTTTCCGGTAACTTCGCGCAGACCCGTTTCAGCCTGCGGGCGGCAATGTTGCCAGCGCGCGCAACGCCTGTGGAAAGTTCTTCACAGCGATGATTCGGAGGCCGTGTGCGTACTTCCGCGCCTCGGCCGCGTTGTCCACCGGCACGAGGAATGTGTCCACACCCGCAGCCCGCGCGCCGTACGTTTTCTGCTTGATCCCGCCGATCGCGCCGACGGTCCCGTCGACGGCGATCGTCCCGGTCGCGGCGACCTTGTGGCCGTGCACGACGTCGTCGCCGGACTGCTCCATCACCTCGAGCGCGAATGCCAGCCCGGCCGACGGGCCGCCGACGTTGCCGGCGTCTATGCGTACGGGCTCGGGGAGGTGGATGTCGACGGCAGGCCCGACGACGACGCCGACGATTGCGCGTCCTCGCTCATTCGTTGTCTTCACGTGCGCGACGAGCGTCTTGTTGGCGCGCCGCACCGTGAACGCGACGGTGTCGCCGGGCTTGTGTTTGGCCATCAGCCGAAAGACGTCGGCCGGCCCGGTCACACGATTGCCGTCGATCTGCGTGATGACGTCGTCGGGCGCGAGCTTGCCGAATGCCGGCAGTCCGGCGCCGACGTCCTCGATGAGCGCGCCGGTCGCCGTGACGCGCACGTCCTTGTGCAGCTTCTTCAACGCCACCGCCGCGGCGATCTGCTGTGACAGGTGCATGTCCTCGAGGTCGATCGTCCGTTGGAGCTTGCTGCTCACGCCAGGGGCGTTGATCGCGCTCGCCGGATAGAGGTCGGCGCCCTTGTGCGGCCAGCCGCCGAAGAGGCGCTCGAGCATCGTCGCCTTCTGGATCTGCACGTCGACGAAGTAGACGGCGCCGCGCGCCGGCGGATGAGCGTTCGGCACGGTGACGAGCGGTGCCACCGGATGCGCCTTGTCGGGCAGGAAGATGTACTCGTTCGACGGTACGACCGCGAGCGCGACGGCGGCCGCGAGCAGCACGAGGCCGAGGGCCAGCAGCCGGCCCGAGGTGAAGACGCGTCCGAGCTTCACAGCAGTCCGCGGGAGAGGCCGCCGTCGACGAGGAGCGTCACGCCGGTGACGTAGGCGGCGCGGTCGGACGCGAGGAAGCAGACGACGTCCCCGAACTCGCGCGGCGCTCCCATCCGGCCGAGCGGGATGCGCGCGAGCTCCTCGGGGCCGGGGCCATCCTCGCCGTAGAGCTCGGTCATACGCGGGGTCTCGACGCGTCCGGGCGCGACGCAGTTCACGGTGATCCCCTTCGGGCCGAGCTCGCGCGACAGCGTCTTCGCGTAGCCGGTGACGCCCGGCCGGATCGTGTTCGAGAGTGCGAGGTGGTCGGTCGGTTCCTTCACCGCGGCCGACGTGATCGCGACGATGCGGCCGGCGGTGCTTTGCTCGATGTACGGCAGACAGAGCCGCACGAGCCGCACGAACGGCTGCAGCAGGAGCTCGAACGCGGACTCGAGCCGCTCGTCCGTGATGTCCGTCGCGGTGCCCGCGGGCGGGCCGCCGGAGTTCCAGACGAGGATGTCGATGCCGCCGAAGGCCTTCAGCGTCAGCTCGACGAGGCGTTCCAGGTCAGCGGTGTTGGTCACGTCTCCCCGTACGGCGAGCGCGCCGATGCGGTTCGCGTCGGTCTCGAGCTGCTCGCGCCGCCGCGCGAGCATGGCGACGTTCGCGCCCTCCTCCGCCAGGGCCTCGGCCGAGGCGAGACCGAGGCCGGATGAGGCCCCGCAGACGATCGCCGTCCTGCCGCGCAGACCGAGATCCATCGCGGGGAAGGTACAGGGTGACGGTGTCTGACACCGGTAGGTGCCAGACACCTCTCCGCGCCACGCTCGCCGATTTACTCGGCGAGCGTCCTGGCCCGTGGATCGAAGGGTTGCGCCGTAGAGAAGAGACACGACCGAAGGTCGTGTCGGCAATCTCTACCGCGCAGAAAGCACCCCGACCACGTCGCGGACGGCGTCCGCGGACTTGGCGAGCATCGCCTGCTCGTTGTCGTCGAGGTCGACCTCGAAGATCTGCTCGATGCCGTTGCGGCCGAGCTTCACGGGGACGCCCATGTAGAGGCCGTCGATGCCGTACTCGCCCTGGAGGTACGCGGTGCACGGGAGCACGCGCTTCTCGTCGAGCAGCACCGAGTCGACCATCTGCGCGCACGCGGCGCCCGGCGCGTACCAGGCCGACGTGCCGAGCAGCTTCACCAGCTCGCCGCCGCCGACGGCGGTGCGCTCGACCATCGCCTGGATGCGGTCCTCGGCGACGAGCTTCCGCAGCGGCACGCCGCCGACTGTCGTCGCCGAGATCAGCGGGACCATCTGGTCGCCGTGGCCGCCGAGCACCAGCGCCTGGATGTCCTTCACCGAGGCACCGGTCTCCATCGCGATGAACGTTCGATAGCGCGCGGTGTCGAGGATGCCGGCCTGCCCGAAGACGCGCTCCTTGGGGAAGCCGGAGGCGGCCTTCGCAACGTGGCACATCGCGTCGAGCGGGTTCGAGAGCACGATGATGATGGCGTCGGGCGACTGCGCCACGATCTGCTCCGTCACGGACTTGACGATCTTCTCGTTCGTCTGCACGAGGTCGTCGCGGCTCATGCCGGGCTGGCGGGGGAGGCCGGCGGTGATGACGACGACGTCGGAGCCTGCGGTGTCCGCGTAGTCGTTCGTGCCGCTGACCGTCACCTCGAAGCCGAGGATCGGCGCCATCTGGTTGATGTCGAGCGCCTTGCCCTGCGGCAGGCCTTCCTTGATGTCCGTCAGGACGATCTCTGCGTAGTCGCGCTGCGCGAGAACCTCTGCGCAGGTCGCGCCCGTCGCGCCTGCGCCGACGATGGTGACCTTCGGCCGTGCAGCCATGGGGTTATCCCTCCAGTTTGTGAACGATCGCGTCCGCGTACTCGGCAGTCCCGACAGCGGTCGGGTCGTCGCGGGACGGCTTCATGTCGTACGTCACGCTCTTGCCTTCGGCGATCACGGATGCGACTGCGGCTTCGAGCCGCTCCGCCGCGTCGGCCTCGCCGAGATGCTCGAGCATGAGCTTCCCGGAGAGGATCATCGCCGTCGGGTTGACCTTGTTCTGGCCCGTGTACTTTGGCGCCGAGCCGTGCGTCGCCTCGAAGACCGCGGAGTCCGGGCCGATGTTGCCGCCCGGCGCGACGCCTAGACCGCCGACGAGTCCGGCGGTCAGGTCGCTGACGATGTCGCCGTACAGATTCGGCAGGACGAGGACGTCGAACTCCTCCGGGCGCTGCACGAGACCCATGCACAGCGCGTCGACGAGGGTCTCCCACGCTTCGATCTCCCTGTAGTCCTTGGCGACGTCGCGGAAGACGTCGAGGAAGAGTCCGTCCGTGAACTTCATGATGTTCGCCTTCGTGATGCATGACACGCGCTTGCGCCCGTGGGCGCGCGCATAGTCGAACGCGAAGCGAATGATGCGCTCGGAGCCTTCGCGGCTGATCGGCTTGATCGAAAGGCCCGACCCCGCGACGATCTGCTTCTTCTGCAGGCCGTTCAGCTCGGCGATCACCTTGTCGGCCTCCGGCGTGCCGGCCTCGTACTCGATGCCGGCATAGAGATCCTCGGTGTTCTCGCGCACGACGACGAGATCGACGTTGTCGTACCGCGACCGCACGCCCTCGTACGTCTTGCACGGGCGGAGGCACGCGTACAGCCCGAGCTCATGGCGCAAAGCGACGTTCACGGAGCGGAACCCGGTGCCGATCGGCGTCGTGATCGGGCCCTTGAGCGCGACCTTGTTCGCCTTCACCGACGCGAGCGTCTCTTCGGGCAGCGGTGTGCCGGCGGTCTCCATCACGTCGACCCCGGCCTCCTGCACGTCCCACTCGAACTCGACGCCGGTTGCCTCGAGGACGCGGCGCGTGGCCTCTGTCAGCTCGGGGCCGGTGCCGTCGCCGGGGATCAATGTCACGCGGTGCGCCATCCGGCGACGGAGGGTACACATGCGCATATAGCGTTCGCCGCATGAGCGCTACAGCCACCGATTTCAAGCCCGGCCTCGAAGGTGTCGTCGCCGTCGAGACCGACATCATGGAGCCGGACCGCGAGGGCGGGACGCTTCGCTACCGCGGCGTCGACGTCGAGCCGCTGATCGGCAAGTACCCCTACGAGAACATCTGGGGACTGCTCGTCGACAACGACATCACGTCGGTCATGCCGGCCCCGGAGCCGTACGAGCCGGTCGGCCTCACAGGCGCCGCACCCTCCGACCTGCAGTCGCAGACCGCGCGCCTCTCCGGTCTCTGGAAGCTCGGCAAGCTCAACGAGATCTCCGATGACCAGGCGCGCGATGACCTCGGCCGCATCTCCGCGCAGATGATGTCGATCGTCGCGCAGTCGGCCCGCCTCGCCGACGGTCACACCGACCAGGTGCCGGCCGACGTCGTCGCGAAGGGCAAGACCGCGGCCGAGAAGTTCCTGTTGCAGTGGCGCGGCGAAGCCGACCCGAAGGCGGTCAAGGCGATCGACACCTACTGGGTGTGCACCGCCGAGCACGGCGTGAACGGCTCCACGTTCACCGCGCGCGTCGTCGCCTCCACCGGCGCCGATTGCGGCGCGGCGCTCTCCGCCGCGGTGGGTGCGCTCTCCGGCCCGCTGCACGGCGGCGCGCCGGCGTACGTCAAGCCGATGCTCGACGAGGTCGAAGCGATGGGCGATCCCGAGAAGTGGGTGCACGACAAGCTCGAGTCGGGCGACCGCATCATGGGCTTCGGCCACCGCGTCTATCGCGCCGAGGATCCGCGGTCGCGCATCCTCAAGCAGACCGCGCGCGAGCTCGGCTCGCCGCAGATCGAGATCGCCGAGCGCCTCGAGGAGGCGGCGCTCGCGGAGCTCGAGCGGCGCAAGCCCGACCGTCCGCTGAAGACCAACGTCGAGTACTACTCGGCACTCGTCCTCGACGTCGCGAAGGTTCCGCCGCCGCTCGCGCCCGCGATGTTCGCGTGCTCGCGCGTGGCCGGCTGGTCGGCGCACATCCTCGAGCAGAAGCAGCGCGGCCGCCTGTTCCGGCCGTCGGCGCGCTACACCGGCCCGGCGCACAGGGAACTGTGACGCTCGCCGAGGCAGCGGCCCAGGCCGACGCCTTGGCGGAGGAGGGCAAGGAGCGCGAGCTCTCACAGCTGCGCGCGCAGTGGGACGACGAGCTCGAAGGAGCGGCGCGGGCCGCCGACTTCCGCGAGCGAGCCGTTGCCTTCCGTGCGATCGGGCAGTTCCGCTTCCGTCAGAAGACGGAGCTGCTGCGGCGCGGCCTCGAAGACGACAGCCCGGCCGTGCGCGGCTCCGCGCTCATCTCGCTCGAGCGGCTGTCCCGCGACCATCCAGGCGTCGTCAACGACGTGCGGCCGCTGCTGCACGAGCTCGCGGCGCACGACGGCAACGAAGCGGTGCGGCGGCTGGCGGTCATGTCACTGCGCAACGGTTCAGCGCGGCCGGACACGATCCAGATCTTGACCGCGCTCGGGGAGGACGACGAGCAGTCGCGCGAGTTGCGCGACGCGGCGGCGAAGGTCGCTCAGGCGCTCAAGCGCCGGTAGAGCACGTGCAGCCCTGATGCTTGCCGCAGGACGGGCAAGTGATGCGGCGGCGCTTCGGCTCAAGCGCGTTCTTTGCGAGCCCGGCCTTCGTCATCAGCCACGCCGCGGCCATGGCCAGCGTCAGGAACAGCGTGATGTGCGGATCGGTCGACAGCATGTGGGTGTGCCCGGTAATACAACTCCCGTCGGCGTTTGTCGGATACGTGGGTGTAGAGCTCTGTGGTCGATAGATCGGCATGACCGAGCATTTCCTGGACCGATCGCAGGTCGGCGCCTCCCTCGAGCAGGTGAGTCGCGAAGGAGTGGCGCAGAAGGTGGGGGTGGACGCGCCCCGGTTCGAGGCCGGCCTTGGCGGCGAGCTGGCGGAGGATGAGGAAGGCGCCGGCGCGCGTGAGCGGGCCGCCGCGCGCGTTCAGGAACAGCTCCGGGCGGTGGCGCTTGTCGAGGAACGGGCGCCCACGCGCGAGGTAGCGGCGCACCGCTTCCACGGCGGGGCGGCCGATCGGCACGACGCGCTCCTTGCTGCCCTTGCCGAGGACGCGCACGAGTCGCCCGTCGAGGTCGACGCCCGCCTTCTCGACGCCGACCGCCTCCGACACGCGCAGGCCGGCGCCGTAGAGTAGTTCGACGAGCGCCTGGTCGCGGAGCGAGCGCGGCTGCGTCCCGGCCGCGGCGGCGATCAGCCGCTCGACCTCACCGGGTGAGAGCGTCTTTGGCAGCTTGCGCTGCCGCCGCGGCAGCGCGATCGCCGCGGCCGGGTTGTCCTCGCGCACGCCGAGCAGTTGCAGCTGCTTGTAGAAGCTGCGGGACGCGGCGGTGCGGCGCGCGATCGTGGCGGGGGAGAGGCCGTCGGCGCGCATCTGCGCGGTGTAGCGCTCGAGGTCCTCGCACGTCGCCTCCCCGACTGGCTTGTCGAGGTACGCGCGCAGCGTTTGCAGGTCGCGGCGGTACGCCTCGACGGTGCGGGGTGCGCGGCGCGCTGCGAGCAGCGCGAGGAACGACTCGACGTCGCGGTCCATGCGGCCGGGTTCGGCGCCGGTCGGGGGTTCCCTATGAGCGGGGGTGAGCCCCGTCGTACACCCGGCGGAGGCGCTTCGCGTCCACGTGGCTGTACATCTGCGTCGTCGAGAGCGATGCGTGGCCGAGCAGCTCCTGGATCGTCCGCAGGTCGGCGCCGCCCTCGAGCAGGTGGGTTGCAAAGGCGTGGCGGAGGCGGTGCGGGTGGGGGGAGAGCTTGCGGAGCGCGGACGTGTCGAGCCGGCGGCCGCGCACGGAGAGGAACAGCGCGTTCTCGGCGCCGCGCGCCAGTTGCGGGCGCGCCTCGTGCACGTACCGCGCGACCAGCTGCGCCGCCTGCTCGCCGAGAGGCACGACGCGGTCCTTGCCGCCCTTGCCCAGTCGCACGTGCACGGTCTCCTGGTCGTAGTCGACGTCGCCGAGGTCGAGCCCGACCGCTTCCGCGGCCCGCAGCCCCGCCGAGTAGACGAGCTCGAACATAGCGCGGTTGCGGATGGCCAGGGCACTGTCGCCCTCGAAACCGGCGACGATCGCCTCGACCTCTTCCACCTTGGGCGCGTCGGGAAGCCGGCGGCCGCCGCGGTGGGAGAACGGCACCTCGGGCACACGCTCGGTGCCGAGCGTGTAGCGCAGGAACGAGCGCAGCGACGCGATCTTGCGCGCGATGGTGCGTTGCGACAGCTTCCCGCGGGGCCGTGACCTGCCGAGCTCCGCGACCCAGTCGGCAACCACGAGAACGTCGATGTCGTCGACCGGGCGGTCGCCGTACCACGCGGAGAACTCCTTCAGGTCGGCCGCGTATGCGCGCCGCGTCGAATCGGAGATGCCCGCGGCGGCGAGGTAGCGGTCGGCGGCGGTGTTCACGTTCACTCGTCGGGTTTCTCCCCCTGCATATGATCGCCTGCCTATGGCGGTTGACAACCAGCGTTTGCGGCGCCTCGCGGCGCTCGCGGTGCACGGCGCGAACGTGCAGCCGGGGCAGCTGACGATGATCAGCGCCGAGCACGGCCAGGCCGAGCTCGCGCGCGCCTGCGCGACCGCCGCGTACGAAG
>DASZBP010000041.1:0-7162 GCA_035943915.1 Gaiellaceae bacterium
ACGGCGTCATCGCCTTCTTCCAGGCGTGCGGCTTGACCCGGGTGACGACGGAGCCGTTCGCAGCGCGCACCTCCTTCAGCAGGTGCGGCGTCATGATCGTGCCGTTGTTTGCGACGCCGGCTGCGACGAGCGCCATCTGCAGCGGCGTCACGAGCAGCTTGTCCTGCCCGAACGCAAGGCGGCCCGGGTCCATCTTGCCGGTGTCGGTGAGCAGCTTGTGGTGCGCGAAGTCGACCTCGCCGCTGGCCGCGATCTCGTCGGACGGAAGCTCGAGCGGCGGCGTCGAGTAGAAGCCGAACTGCTTCGCCTTTTCGATCGTGCGCTTCGCGCCGAGCGCCTTGCCGATGTTGCAGAACACGGCGTTGATCGAGTGCTGGTACGCCTGCAGGAACGAGACGTGCCCGTACGACTCGGCGGTCTGGTCGGGGTTGAGCGCGTTCGACACCTTCTGGCCGTACTCGGTGCAGTAGCCCGGGTCGTAGAACGACGAGTTCGCGTTGTAGACGTGATCGTCGAGCGCGGCGGCTGCGGTCACCGTCTTGAACGTCGATCCCGGCGGGTACAGGCCCTGCGTCGCGCGGTTCAGCAGCGCGGAGCTCGAGCCGGGACAGGCGCTCGGCGCCTTGAGGATGGACGCGAAGCCGGAGTTCGACTCGATCTTGTTCGGGTTGTACGACGGCGACGACGCCATCACGTAGACCTGGCCCGTCTTCGGGTTGAGCGCGACGGCAGCGCCGCAATTGCCCTGCAGCGCCGACTCGGCGACCTTCTGCGCGCCGACCTTGAGGTTGAGCACGAGGTTGTTGCCCTTGATCGTCGCGCCGCGCAACTGCTCGCCGAGCTTCGACCAGATCGTCCCGAGGTTCGCGTTCGACGCGGTGAGGTACGCGTTCTCCGAGCGCTCGAGCCCCGCGCGCGAACGCCCTTGCGTCGAGTAGCCGACGACCTGCGACGCGAAGCCTCCGGTCGGGTACTTGCGGAAGTACAGCGTCTGGTCACCCGCCTTCTTCTTCACGTTGCCGGCAAGGATCGTCTTGCCGTCTGAGGCGTAGATGAGACCGCGGCGGATCTCGAACTGCGCGACGCGCTGGATCGAGTTGTCCTGCCGCGCCGCGAGACCCGGCGCGGCCCAACCCTGCCAGTACGTCGTCGCGACGACGAGCGAGGCGAGCAGCAGCAGCGCGAAGATCGCGATCTTCGAGATCTGGTTGTTCACTGGCTGTTCGCCCTATGTGAGACGAGCAGCAGGCCTGCGAGCAACAGGAAGTTCGCGACGACGGACGAGCCGCCGTACGCGACGAACGGCAGGGTGATCCCGGTCAGCGGGATGATCCGCAGGACGCCGCCGACGATGATGAACGTCTGCAGCGCGAAGCCGAACGTCAGGCCGGCGGCCAGCAGTTTCGAGAAGCCGTCGTCGGCCTGCAGCGCGATCTTCATCCCCCGCATCACGAACAGCATGAAGACGAGCAGCAGTGCGGCGGCGCCGATCAGGCCGATCTCCTGTGCGATCGCCGAGTAGATGAAGTCGGAGTTGATCTCCGGGATCAGCTGGTGGCCGCTCGTGGTGGTGAATGTCCCCTTGCCGAGGCCTGCGCCGCCGAAGCCGCCGTTGCCGATCGAGTAGAGCGACTTCACGAGCTGGTAGCTCTCGCAGTCCTGGCGCAGCGCGGTGCCGCCGGTGAACGGGCAGTAGACCTTCTGCGTCGTCCACGGATGGAGCCAGATCGTGACCCGCTCGCGAACGTGGCCGATCTTCTCGTAGGCGCCGATGCCGCCTGCCGCGAACAGCACGAGCCCGACCAGCACGAACGCGAGCCGCGCGGTCGCGACGTAGAGCGTCGCGAGGAAGATCCCGAAGTAGAGAAGGCCGGAGCCGAGGTCGTTCGACGAGACGAGAACGAGCATGCACGTGCCCCAGATGACGAGCAACGGCCCCATGTCCTTGAGCCGCGCCTGCGCGAGCACCTCACGCTTCTCGCGCAGGTACGCCGCGAGGAACACGATCAGGAAGATCTTGGCGAGCTCGCCGGGCTGGAACTGATACGCGCCGATGTGCACCCACAGCCGCGCGCCGTTCACTGTCTCGCCGACGCCCGGTAGCTGCGGCAGGAACAGCAGCACGATCGCGCCGACGCCGAAGAGGTACTTGTACTGCTCGAGCAAGCGGTAGTCGCGCTGAAGTCCGAACAGCGCGAGCGCGAACAGCACGAGGCCGACGACGATCCAGATGCCCTGCTTGAACGCGTCGCTCGGCCCGAGCCGGTAGATCTCCGTCACGCCGACCGCGGTCAGCAGCGCTGCCATCGGCAGCAGGTACGAGTCCGCGTTCGGCACGGTGCGCCGGGTGATGACGTGCGCGCAGATGTACAGCGCGAAGAAGAAGACGGCGTAGCCGAGCGACCCCCAACTGACCTGCGCGCGCTGCGCGATGTACACGGACGCGAAGCCGAGGCCCGTCAGCAGGCCGACGATGCAGAGGTAGAAGAGCTCGCGGTTCCTCGCGCTCGTCACGGTCAGCGAGCGAGGCCCCACCAGACGAGCACGACGATCAGCAGGATCAGCACGAGGATCACGAGCAGCGCGAGCGCCTTGTGTGCCGCCCCCGCGACGTACTCCTCCTCCTCCGCTGCCGCCTCCGACATCGCGGCCTGGATCGCGGACGCGGGGACGACCATCGTGTCGTCGCGCGGCGGCAGCGCCGGCGGCGGCATGACGCCGTCCTCCGGATGCAGCGTGTCCTCTTCCTCGATGTGCACCGCGTTGGCCTCGAGCGTCGCCTGCTCGGCGGTCGCCTCATCGGGCTCCTGCGACATCTCGCCCTCGGCGATCTCGAAGAGGACGGCGGTGATGTTGTCCTCGCCGCCCGCGCGGTTCGCCGCCTGCACGAGCGCCTTCGCCATGTCGTCGAGGTTGGCGCGCTGGGCGCGCATGATCGACTCGAGCTCGCCGCGGTCGACCATGTCCGACAGGCCGTCGGAGCAGATGAGGTAGACGTCACCGGGCTGCGCGTCGACGGTAAACGTGTCGACGTCGATGTCGGGATCGGTGCCGAGCGCGCGCGTGATCACCGAGCGCTGCGGGTGCACCTCTGCCTCTTCCGGCGAGAGCTCGCCGCGGCGGACGAGCTCCGCCACGAGCGAGTGGTCGTTCGTGACCTGCTCGAGCGCATCGCCGCGCAGCCGGTACGCGCGCGAGTCGCCGACGTGGCCGAACGCGATGTGCCCGTCCGGCTCGACGAGGGCGACGGTGATCGTCGTGCCCATGCCCGAAGTCGCGGCGTCATTCGTCGCGCGGTCATGGACGCGCCGGTTCGCCTCCTGCACGAGCTCGGCCAGCTTGCGCTCGCCGCCTGCATCGACGCGCGACTCGTTCAGCGGCTCCACCGCCAGTGCTGATGCGACCTCTCCCGCCTGTGCGCCGCCCATCCCGTCCGCGATCGCGAACAGCGGCGGCCGGCAGACGAACGAGTCCTCGTTCCCGCGCCGCTTGCGGCCCGGGTCGGTCTTCGCGGCGACCTGTCCGATCTTCACGGCCGGAACTCCAGGTCGGTCTCGCCGACGCGCAGGATGTCGCCGGGCGCGAGGCGCCGCTCGCGCGTCAGGCGGATCCCGTTCACGAACGTGCCGTTCGTCGAGCCGATGTCCGACACCCAGACGCCGTCACGGCGCGGCTCGACGCGCGCATGCCGGCCCGATGCGTACTCGTCGGTCGGCAGCGGCACGTCGTTGTTCGCGGCGCGCCCGATCGTCAGCGGATGCGCGTCGAGCGTGATCGTGTCGCCCTCTGTGAGCTCCGGGCTCGACACCACGACCAGATGCCCGAGCTCGCGCTGCGCCTGCGTCGGCACGAGACCGGCGACCTGGCTCGGCGCGAGGATCATCGACTCCTGCGGCAGGCGCAGGTCGCGCGCCGCCGAGCGGACGATCCGCCAGATGAAGAGGTAGAGGAGAATCAGGAAGGCGAGCTTGAGCGCGAGGAGGACGGACTCGACCTGGGCCGACGCGAGGGTCATTGCACCTCCAGCGAGAACGTGAGCTCGGTCGAGCCGATCGTGAACTTCGTGCCGTCCTCGAGCTTCAGCCGCTTCACACGCCGGCCCTGCACCTCGACGCCGTTCGTCGAGTCGAGGTCGACGACCCACCACGTCGCGCCCTCCTGCTGCAGCTCGGCGTGGCGGCGCGAGACGTTCGGGTCGTCGACGCGCACGTCGGCATCCTTGGAGCGTCCGAGCACGACCTTGCGCTTGCTGATCTCGTGGCGCTTGCCGGCCCAGGTCAGAACGGCGACCTCGCGCTGGATGCCGAGGTCGACCGGCGACGCGGCCTCCGTCGCCTGCGGCTGCACCTGGGGCTTGTAGACCATCGTCGCGCCGGGCTCCACATCCGGGATGTCAGCGGCCGGCGCGCTCGTGCCGCCCTTCGGCTGCGCCATCTGCGTTGCGATGCCGAAGACGCCGACGTCGAGATCATCGTCCGTCTCGAACTCGACGGTCGGGCTGCTCAGCAGCACGTAGCTCTCGCGGCGCGCGTGCTCGGAGAGGTACTCGGCGAGCTCCGTCTTCAGCTGGTTCTCGTAGCCGGAGAACTGCTCACGGTCGGCGGGCGCGAGATAGATCGTGAACTGGTTCGGGACGTAGACGCGCGACACGGAGACGTTCCGGTGCTCGTCCATCTCCTTCACGAGCTTGCGCGCGAGCTCGACCGGCTGCACGTTCGCACGGAACGCGCGGCCGAAGACGCCCTCGAAGAGCGACTCGAGCTTTGATTCGATGGCTCTGAGAACAGGCATGCGGGCGGGGCTTACCCCCAGAAATCAAGTCTAAGTCTTGGTTGCGACGAGACCCGCTGTGAGCCACGCCGTCAGGATC
The DNA here is from genome assembly GCA_035943915.1 of Gaiellaceae bacterium. GTDB lineage: Bacteria > Actinomycetota > Thermoleophilia > Gaiellales > Gaiellaceae > PALSA-600. Next base: position 4,871 of record DASZBP010000041.1, read on the forward strand.
AACGGCAATGCAGCGGTGTTCGGTGCGGCCAAGACGCTACCCGCGAGGAGCGCACCCCCGTATGCGGCAGCCGCCCACGGCCCGCGGCCGCGGACGTACGGGAGGGCCACGGCGGCCGCGGCGAGCACGAGCGCCTCGATCAGCAGGGTCGGGTGCGCCTGCAACTGGCGCACGAACGCGTGCGCGACGGCGGTTGGCCGGGTCGAGCCGTCGATGCCCAGGCCGAGCGGCGGCGCGGAGCCGTCGAAGGGCAGCTGTACGTGGCGAACGCCGGCCACGAGCGCCGCAAGAAGCACGGCGCCGGCAACCTGCGCGCCTCTGCGGACGCGGCCGTGCACCGCCTGCGCCGCGAGCGGCAGCAGGCCGAGCGCGGCGAGCGGCGCGAGCAGCGGGCCGGCCGCGAGCAGCAGGCCCGTGCGCGCGTCGCGCCAGCTCAGCGCCAGCCAGGCGATCGCGACCGCGGCATAGACGAGCGCGAGGCCGAGCGAGATGTTCGCCAGCGGGAAGAACGCCGTCGCCAGCGTGAATGCGAGGCCGGCGCGCGGCCAGGCGAAGCCGAGCGCGGCGCCGAGGCCGGCGAGGCCGAGCGGCCATTGCGTCGGGTAGAACGGCAGCGTCAGCGCGACCCAGCCGGAGGCCACGCCGGCGAGGGCGCCAGGCAGGAGCCGCTCGCTCGCGACGGCCGGGATCGAGCGGCCGGGCGCCGCGGGCCTGGTCCCGCCCTTGCGCTTCCGCTTCGGCAGCGTCCGCAGCTCGTCGGCCAGCTCTCGCGCCGACGGCCGGCGCTGCGGGCTCGCCACCAGCGCGCGCGAGACGGTGCGCAGCACGTGCTGCGGCAGGTCGGGGCGGCGCGTCTCGAGCGGCGGCGCGCCGGCCTGGATGCGGCGCGACGTCTCGACCATGTCGCCGCCCCAGAACGGGTGCTCGCCGGCCAGTGCCTCCCAGAGCACGACGCCGACGCCCCAGACGTCCGCCGCCGCCGTGGCCGCCTGCCCGTGCAGACGCTCCGGCGAGATGTACGCGAGCGTGCCGGGGATGTCGCCGAGCGCGGTGAGCGTGTCGAACTCCGCCATCTGCGCCAGCCCGAAGTCGAGCAGCGTGATCGCGACGCTGTCGCTCTCCTGCAGCAGGACGTTCGACGGCTTCACGTCGCGGTGGACAATCCCCTTGCCGTGCGCGTGCGCGAGCGCCTCGCAGATCTGCGCCGCCACCTCGACGGCCTGGCGGTCGTCGAGCTCGTTCGCGCGCAGCGCCTCGCGGAGCGTGCGGCCGGGGACGTACTCGTAGGCGATGTAGACGTGGGACGGGTCGCGCGCGAGCGAGATGATCCGCTGGCAGCGTGGATGCCGGAGCGACGACGCGGCGCGGGCCTCGCGCTCGGCACGGGAGCCGGACTTTCCCTCGCGGGCGACGATCTTCAGCGCGACGTCGAGGCCGCTCGTCTCGTCCCGGGCGAGCCAGACCTGGCCCATGCCGCCGGAGCCGAGGGGCCGGAGTGCGCGGTAGCGGCCGAGGATGAGGTCGTACGAAGGGGCCGCTTGGGACACTCGACCTGTCTACAACACGCACAGGACAACTCCTTTTGTGGGCGAAATGCGGGTAGATTCGCCCCATGGATACGCCCGACGACGATCTCGAGTTCGACTTCTTCGAGGACGAGCCTCAGACGACCGAGGCTCAGCCGTCGCGCGTCCGCCTGCCGCGTCGTCCCGGCAGCGGCGGCGGCAACCGCCGCGGGTCGGGCTTCAAGCGGCCTGCGGGCCCGCCGCGCGGGATGACGCCGTTCGTGCGGCTGCTGGCGGCCGTCGCGATCGCGATCGCGGTGCTCGTCTTCTTCGGGCTGCTGCTCCAGTCGTGCGCGAGCACGAGCAAGCACGCCGAGTACTCGAGCTACATGGACAAGGTCTCGACGATCGCGCACAGCTCCGCGGCCGACGGCACGGCCCTCGCGAGCGCGCTCACGACGCCGGGGATCAAGATCGCCGACCTGCAGACGAAGCTCTCCGGCATCGCCGAGCAGGAGCGGCAGAACGTCAACTCCGCGACCCACCTGAATCCGCCCGGCCCGCTGCGCCCGGAGAACCAGAACCTGATCGAGGCGCTGCAGTTGCGCGTGCTCGGCACGCAGCAGCTCGCGGACGGCTTCACCGCGACGAAGGGCTCGAAGTCGAGCGCCGACGCGTCGCTGCTCGCGCAGCAGGCAGAACGGCTGCTCGCCAGCGACGTCGTGTGGGACGACCTCTTCCTGCAGCCGTCGAAGGTCGAGATGCAGTCGCGGAACGTCAGCGGGGT